>ONAX01000007.1 GCA_900315875.1 uncultured Eubacteriales bacterium
TTCTACAACAAACATTATAGATTAAAAGAAGCTGCATAGCATAATTCTGTTTGAAAAAAACGGATTTCTATGGGGTAAGGGGGGTTATGCCATTTTTTTTGTTTTTTAGAGAAAGTTTTCAACAAAATTTCAAGGGCTGTGAAGATTTGATGATTGTTTCATCGTTTCTTCACAGCCCCTTTCTTTTATAACCTGATAAAATTATTTGACGTTTTATACCGAAGAAAAATCCCTGATACCTAATGCCAGGATATGAGGATTTTCTCACCTGTGCTTACTCTGTTCTCAGAGCCTTTACCGGATCCTGCTTTGCAGCCTTACCGGCAGGAATAATACCGCCGATAAGCGTGAGCACCATACTCAGCAGTATAAGTGCGGCTCCTCCTATAGGAGGCAGTGAAGCAACAAGGTCGCTGTTTCCGGCTACTGCATGAATGATTATATTTGAGGGCAGCAACAGCAGCAGAGAAAGCCCGACGCCCATGATTCCCGAAAACAGTCCGATAATAAACGTTTCCGCATTGAATACCTGGGAGATATTCTTCTTTGAAGCGCCGATCGCACGCAGTATACCGATTTCCTTTGTGCGCTCCAGAACTGAAATATAGGTGATAATTCCAATCATGATGGACGATACCACCAGTGAAACAGCAACAAACGCAATAAGGATATAGGATATCATGGTGATGATCGTTGTAACCGAGGACATGAGAAGTCCTATATAATCGGTGTATACGATTTTGTCGCTTTCTTCTGCAGCTTCGTTATATTCCTCTATGCATGCAGAAATCTTGTCCTTTGCCTCGAAGGTATCAACATAGATTGCAATTGACGACGGTGCGTCAACACTTACTACGCCGAATGCGGCCATATTGTCATCATAGCTGCCGGGGGATACGTACATATCGTACATCTGCAGAAGCAGTTTGTCGTCCGCTGTCATAAGGTATGCGTCAAACTGCATAGCAAGCTCAGTTTCGCCCATTTTGTCAAGCTGGGAGGCAGCGTCGCTGCTGATTGCAGACATCGTTGTACGGATAAGATCAGCCTTTTCGGAAATACCCATAGATGAAAAATGACTCTTTACATCAGCTATCTTCTGGGCGTCGCTTTCGGGAGCGAATCTCATTCCCGTCAGGATATTCTTATCGGGATTTTCACGCTGCGTACGCACAATCTCACTTTCATCGGTGTGCTTTATAAGATAATCCGTAAGGGCCCTTGTGTAGCCGAGGTTTGTGCGGATAAGCTTGGAATCGCTGTCTTCCTTCAGACGGATAACACCTGTTATTTTCAGAGTAATCGCATTTTTCAGAAGATTTTCTATTTCCGGATCTGACTTTGCAAGTGAATATGTGCCGTGGGAATTTTTGATATACATATCGCACGCCGGCAGAAGTGAAAACTCAGTCTTACAGATATCTTCATAGCTCCACTTTGCATCCGTAGGCTCAATCTTTTCGCCCTTGTTCATTTTTTCGAAGAATTCCTTATATTCAGACACGGGCATAAGACCCATTTCATAAAGAATGGATGCGGAGATTTCGTTATCCTTGTTTATTACGAGAATAAGCTCGTCGTAATTTTCCGGATATCTGCCGTAAAGAACTTCATAGTTTTTCTCTATGGCAGGACTGATTTGCTTTCCGTCTGATCCCGGCATAAGCTGCGACATGTTTCCGGAAACACGCACAGAGCTGTTCACCTTCGTGAAATTGCTCATCGGGCTGAGAGACTGCATCTGTTCTTCATCTATTACCGGATCCTTGTTTATGTTTACAAGCTTGTTTTCGGGGTCATGGTTATATACTGAAAATTTTGTATCATAGCTGTACACGATTCCGTTGCTGCCGACGCTTTTCTGAATTTCGTTATCCGGTTTGTCAAGAAATGTCTTGAACTTCGTCAGGTTGTTTTCCGTTATGCTTGAAGTCACGTCTGACATTGCCGTAAGCGCTTTATTGTTTGAATATACAGCGTCCTTCTCGTGCTGTGCTTCCTGGTTTGAGGAATCGAGACTGGTGGTTGATTCAATAATGCTCGACAGATCCATACTCTTGGCGTCAATGGTAATGGGGTAGGATGCCATAGCGTCGCGCTGTACATCCATGATATAGTTATTTACGCCGTTTGAGAGCGACATTATGAGAGCAATTCCTATTATTCCTATAGAGCCGGCAAAGGAAGTAAGTATCGTTCTGCCCTTTTTGGTTTTAAGGTTATTGAAGGACAGCGAAAGCGATGTGAGAAAGGACATGGAGGTTTTTCCCATGTTCTTGTGTTCTGCTGGCTGCTCTTTTCCGTCATCTTCTTCGGTGACCGGATTGCTGTCGGAGATTATCTTTCCGTCCCTTAGCTTGACTATTCTGGTTGCGTACTGCTCGGCAAGCTCGGGATTGTGAGTTACCATAATAACGAGCCTGTCCTTTGCAACCTCTGCAAGCATGTTCATGACCTGTACGCTGGTTTCGGAATCCAGCGCACCCGTCGGTTCGTCCGCCAGGAGGATATCCGGGTTGTTGACAAGCGCTCTTGCAATTGCCACACGCTGCATCTGACCGCCTGAAAGCTGGTTCGGCCGCTTGTAGATGTGTTCTGCAAGGCCTACTTTTTCGAGTGCTTCCTTTGCGCGCTGCCTGCGCTCGGCCTTTGATACTCCGGAGATCGTCAGTGCAAGCTCAACATTGGACAGCACCGACTGATGCGGAATCAGGTTATAGCTCTGAAAAACAAAGCCGATTGTGTGATTGCGGTAGCTGTCCCAATCCTTGTCCTTATATCGCTTGGTCGAAATCCCGTTTATAACGAGGTCACCGCTGTCGTATCGGTCAAGTCCGCCGACGATATTAAGCAGGGTTGTTTTACCTGAGCCGGAAGGTCCGAGTATTGCTACAAATTCATTGTCGCGAAGACTGAGGCTGACGTCGCTGAGAGCGTTCTGCACAAGTTCGCCTGTGACATATTTTTTGCTGATATTTTTAATATTAAGCATAGTCACTCTCCTTTTCCCTTTTATGCTGTTTATTATAGAATACGCGCCGTTGTTTTTCAAGTAGCATATACTCTATTTTGTAACAAGCACCCGATAGCACGCCGTTTTTTCTCAGACTTTATGCAATTTGATGAAAAGGAATTACTCATCATTGCTCCTTGTCATCCTGCATGTCAAAATACGACCGGATCCGCTCCTTGCAAAGCCCCTCTCCGATTACGATAATAACATCCTGACCGTCGGCGCAGGGAGAAATATTTACAGCATCTCTTGTAGCATTAATCTCACTCCAGCCGTCTTTGCTTTTTACAAAACCCTTGACGCGCAGCACAGCTTTTCCGTCTTCCGATTTAAGCAGGGAATGAATACCGTCAAAAGCAGTCTGCTCCGTCAGACCTGTATTCATGAAATACAGCGTCCCGAAGCTTTTTTCATCGCCGGATTTTTTGGGTATGCTGTCAGTTCTGCAGCCTGAGCGGGATATTTCCTGCAGTTCGTCAGCACTCAGCCGGTCAAAATCCGTTTCCGTTATCTCATCCGCTAAAAGTACTCTTTTGCTGCCGGCGTCTGATAGTATATCTGCAATACGCTGCTTTGTGCGCTCTGTCTGTTCTGCGCTGCAAAGCTGGGTGCGGCTGAAGACTATTCTCCCTGCGGCTGCGCACTGACATGCAAGCAGGTAGCGCGCACTATCGGATAATTCGATCTGCAGCGCAGCATCTACAACTGTTATTACGGCACCCGGCTCATAAAGTCTGTCCAGAGGTTCCTCACGCAGCACGTCGAAGAATTCCTCAGTATCAAATATTCCGGACGGTTCGATAATAACCCTGTCGCAGCCGGTCATAGCAAGAGCAATAAGCTTTGTTTTGAACCGTCTGTAGTGGCAGTCCCTGTCGCATGCACCAGCAATGGTCTCGATTATACAGCCGTCGCTCTCAAGCTCCGACAAAAGCAGCCTGTCAACATTCACAGCTCCGTAGTCATTTTCGAGTATACCAACCTTTTCTCCCATAGCAAGGAAATGCGCGGCATATTTTTTTATAAATGTGGTTTTCCCCGAACCGAGAAAACCTGTAACAAGATCAGCCCGAATCATATTATAACCTCCCGCATGAATTCAAATATATTTTATCCTCTTCGGCCTGTGATGTCAACGGTTGGGGATACCGTATAAATGGATTCAAAATAACTGAGCCGTGAAGCGGATGCAAAGTAACAATCAAGCAGCAGCTTTCTGCTTGATATGTGGAGAATTATGTGGTAAAATAGTACGCGACGGCATTGCCGAAAAAACAAATAAAGGAGTAATAAAATATGGATATAGTTTGTTTGGATCTTGAGGGCGTACTTGTACCCGAAATATGGATCGCTTTTTCGCAGGCAAGCGGTATTCCCGAGCTGAAAAAAACTACCCGTGACGAACCGGATTATGATAAGCTCATGACATGGAGACTCGGCGTTCTGAAGGAACACGGTCTGGGACTGCGCGAAATCCAGGACACCATTGCTACAATCGACCCCATCCCCGGCGCAAAGGACTTTCTTGACGAGCTGCGTTCAATGACACAGGTTATCATTATCAGTGATACTTTCACACAGTTCGCAACACCGCTTATGAAAAAGCTTGGCTGGCCGACAATCTTCTGCAATTCTCTTGAGGTCGCAGAAAACGGCGAAATCACCGGCTTTAAAATGCGTATAGAAAATTCAAAGCTTACCACCGTGCGCGCACTGCAGTCCATAGGCTACGAAACAATAGCTTCCGGCGACAGCTACAACGACCTTGGCATGATAAAGGCAAGCAAGGCAGGCTTCCTCTTCAAGAGCACAGACAAGATCAAGGCTGATAACCCTGATCTTCCGGCTTATGAGACATATGATGAGCTACTTGCAGCTATCAAAGCTCAGCTTGGATGATATAAATATTTTTTATTCAAAAAGGTGTCATGGCGGCTTTTGCCACTATGACACCCTTTAAATTTTATGCCCGACCGCACCTATGGTACAGTCGGGCTGTTTTTTTATCTTACTCTGCTACCCGGTTCTGCACCGTCAACAAATATCACCTTGACATTTTCACCATCGTCTGCAGCAAGTATCATACCGTTGCTTTCAACTCCGCACAGCACTGCCGGCTTAAGATTTGCAACAACGATAACACTCTTTCCGACAAGCTAGCTTTTTAGCCTTCTTTATCGGCTCGCATGCCTTTATCTTTGCAACTCGGAGCTCGACCTTCATGAAATCGTCAATGCCGATCATTGCAAGACCCTCGGGCTTTGCCTTTGCCGTTTTTTCACCGGCAGGCTTTTCCTCTTCCTTTTTGCTGCCGATAAAGGCATTGAGCTCTTCAATTTCCTTTTCAACATCGATTCTCGGGAAAATGATCTCGCCCTTGGATACCGTGACATTCTGCGGCAGAACGCCGAAGGTCGCACAGTTATCATAGCTTACATCAGCTTCACCAGCGCCTATCTGCTCCCAGATCTTCGGCATGGTTGTGGGCATAAATGCAGACAGAAGCGTGGATACAATTCGGATTGTCTCCAGCAGGTTATAAAGTACTGCTGCGAGGCGCGGCTTATTGGCCTCATCCTTTGCAAGAACCCACGGTGTAGTTTCATCAATGTACTTATTTGCACGGGAAACAACCTTGAATATCTCGGCAAGTGCATTATTGAGCTGCGTTTTGTCAACATAATCGTCAACAATATCAGAAAGACCGGTTGCAGCGGCGATAAGCTCATCGTCGAATTCGCCTGCTGTCTTTTCCTCCGGCAGTGTGCCGCCGAAGTATTTTTCAACCATCGCAACAGTACGGGATACAAGGTTTCCGAGTCCGTTTGCAAGGTCAGTATTAATTCGGTTAATCATTACCTCGTTCGAGAATGAGCTGTCAGCACCAAGAGCCATTTCTCTCATGATATGGTAACGGATAGCATCTGCACCGTAACGCTTACCGAGAATGAACGGGTCAACGACATTGCCGAGTGATTTGCTCATCTTCTGACCGTTGAATGTAATCCATCCGTGAACAGCAAGGTGCTTCGGCAGGGGCAGATCAAGAGCCATCAGCATTGCCGGCCAGATAATAGCGTGGAAGCGCTGGATATCCTTCGCAACCATATGAACATCGGCTGGCCAGTATTTATCGTAATCGTTGTATGCTCCGTTTTCATAGCCGAGAGCGGTTATATAGTTTGACAGAGCATCAATCCATACATATACAACATGTTTTTCGTCAAAAGTAACCGGAATACCCCATGTAAAGCTGGTACGGGATACGCACAGATCCTCCAGACCCGGCTTGATGAAGTTATTAACAAGTTCAACAGCTCTTGTCTTGGGACGCAGGTAGTCTGTCTCGGTCAGCAGCTTTTCAATGCGATCTGCAAAGGGAGACATTTTGAAGAAATACGCTTCCTCCTTTGCCTCTACAACATCTCTGCCGCATTCCGGGCATTTACCGTCAACAAGCTGGCTGTCCGTCCAGAAGCTTTCGCAGGGTGTGCAGTATTTGCCCTTATATTCACCCTTGTAGATATAGCCTCTGTCATACAGCTCCTTGAATATCTTCTGTACAGCTTCAACGTGGTAATCGTCGGTTGTACGGATATAGCGGTCGTAGCTGATATTCATATAGCTCCACAGATTTTTGAACACAGCAACGATCTCATCAACATATTCCTTTGGTGTAACACCCTTTTCAGCTGCCTTCTGCTCGATCTTCTGACCGTGCTCGTCGGTTCCGGTAAGGAACATTACATCGCAGCCCTGCATTCTCTTATAGCGCGCTATTGAATCGCACGCTGTCGTTGTATAGCAGTGACCGATATGGGGATTACCCGAAGGGTAATATATCGGCGTTGTAATATAGAATTTTTCTCCGTTAAACTTATGCATACAAATTCCTCCTGACATCTTGTTTACGCTGTTTTTCTATTTTACCACTATCGGAAATGGATTTCAAGGCAAAAGAGTTCCCGGCTATTCACAGCGGTGGCACTTCCTTTGGATCCCATCAAAACCCACAGACCTCGAAAACTTGCGATGCTTTTGATTTGTATACTGCAAAGCTCCGATCACGGTCTTCTGAAATACGGTATAATTCATAGAACAGCGAATACCGGGCTCAGCATCACGCTGATGTTTTTTGGGGCGCGGGTTTTACATCTGCGGAGAAGAGCAGCTTCAGTCCCTCTGTCGTTACCTTTCCGTCGGGCTTCAGACCGTTTTCCTTCTGGAATGCCTTGTAAGCCTCTTCGCTCTTACCTCCGAAAAATCCCGTAAAGCCGTCGTCCGGATTATAATATCCGAGTGTTGCAAGACGTTTCTGAACCTTATCGAATTCGTCGTACAAAGTGCCCTTTTCAAAATGCAGATCATCGAAAATCTCAAGCGAATTGTCAGCCTCGACCTTAACTGTACTGCTTTCTTCGGTCTTGCTCTCCTTTTTACTTTCCTGCTTGCTTTCTTCCTTCGGCTTACTTTCCTCAGCTTTGTTTTCCTGCTTGCTTTCTTCCTTCGGCTTGCTTTCCTCTGTCTTGCTCTCCTGCTTACTTTCCTCTGCTGAGGATTCTTTGTCGCCTGATGCAAGCTCCGGGTACATTGTTTCTATCATAAATGACAGCGTGTCAGTTACTGTTGCACCCTGACGCTCGAAAACATTAGCGTCGATTTCATAAACATTGCCGTTCTTGATAGCTGTCAGATCAGCAAGATCAGGATTTTCCATAAGCTTGTCCTTAACGCCGGTATCACAGAAAATACAGGAAACATCGCCGAGCTTCAGACATTCGGCATAATAGCTCGTTTCATAGTTGCCTGCGGACTGAGTTTCATCCTGCAGCAGTGAAAAGGCATTTACAGCGCCGGCATATTCAAAGAGCTTTCCGCAAAAGGTTGTCGTAGGTGCCGGGGTGCATTTTTCATCATACAGATAGCATGCAACCGGTGCCACATCTGTTTCGGGCACAACACGCTGAAGATCGGACATCGTTGTCAGAAGTGACTGCGCCTTGTTTTTACCGTTTTCCCTGCCGTCCTTATTGCCTGCCATAACAGCGCCTATGCTCGAATAAAGTGTATCGAGCTGTGTCCCGTTCTGTGCAGTTATCATATTGAGAACACATACGCCGTCATCTGTCAGCTTCTTGAGTACTTCCTGATTTACGGATTTATCCGCAAACACAACATCGGGAGACAGTTCCTCTATCTTCTTTACTGACGGATCAGCTTTTGATCCGATTGAAGAAGCTCCTTCAAGCTCCTTCTGTGTACATTCGTCGGTTCTGCCCTTTACGGCATCGGTATAGCCGCAGGAGATAATTATGTCCGCAACTGAATCGCTAAGGCAGACAACGCTTGCCGGCTTTGAGATAATCGTGTAGCTCGCAACGGAAACAGGGTAATCGCTTCCGCTTTGTGCCGAACATGCTGCAGCTGTGAAAGCAAGTGCTGCAGCCGCGGCTGCTGATAATACTCTTTTCATAGATTTCACCTTTTTCCTGTCATTCATTTTTATTTAATGCCGCAGCCTCATGTGCTGCAATAAACTGGCGCGCGCATCTCGGGGAACGTCCGCCTCTTGAAATAGCAAAGCTTTCCGCCTGCGCAAGCAGTTCCTCGTCAAAAGCAATGCCCTTTTCCTGCGCCAGATTTTTTATGATATCAATGTACTGCGCTTTATCAGGCTTGCCGAAAAGAACCGAAAGACCGAACCGGTCGGACAGCGAAAGCGTTTCCTGAATGGTATCGTTGCGGTGCAGCTCGTCGCCGGACCTGTCGGAAAAGTTCTCTTTAATCAGATGGCGCCGGTTCGAGGTCGCATAGATAAGCGTGTTGTCGGGACGCACAGCAAGTCCGCCCTCGAGAACAGCCTTCAGCCACGCATAGCTCTTGTCGTCCTCATTAAAGGACAGGTCGTCAATAAAGATGATGAATTTCAGCGGCAGCGGGGCTATTCTTTCAACCAGCAGTGGAAATTCCGCCAGCTTATCCTTAGGCATTTCAACCATGCGCAGGCCATCCCCCCAGTATTCGTTGAGGATTGCCTTTACCGTTGAGGATTTGCCAGTTCCGCGGTCACCGTACAGAAGAACGTTATTGCACCCGCAGCCGTGCAGAAATGCGGTAGTATTGTCCACCACCTTAGCACGGGGAATCTCATAGCCCGTAAGCGAGGAAATCGTTATGCTGTCAGGATACTGCACCGGATACAGCGATTTATCACGCCAGATAAACGCCCTGTAGCGTGCAAATGTTCCGAAGCCGTTAGCTTGGTAATACTGCGAAAGTCCCGACATCGGATCGCTGCCCGAAAGCTCAGGTACGCTTTTCCCCACGCTCCAGCGCGGCAGCAGGTCAGCAGCCTCTCCAAGCTCGTCGGCACGTCTGTACGCCCCGAGAATATCCTGCGGCGTTGTTCTTCCTATCCTGAAAATAGCGTCTATATCGCGCCTTGCAGCATCAGCAAGACCTTTCGGCAGTTCACCGTCCTTTTTAGCGCAGCATGCGCGCGAAAAAGCGTTTTCATCAAAGAGCGCTGCCTTTGTCATGCAGTAGAGAAAGTTTTCCGTATATCCGCGCTCAGCAAGCAGAGAGTAGAACGCTCCCCATGCGCTGACAAATTCATCCGGCGACGCATCCTCCGCGCACAGCAGGCGGTAAAAAGCCTTTGAAGCGCTGCGGTCATTCACTCCGCGATAAACTGAAAGCGACGACATAAGCAGACGCACAGTTCTGACAGAATCCATTCTGTATCCTTCTTCCATTTTTCATCTTTTGTAGGATAATTAACGTTATTTATTCATATTTTAGCTGATATTCCCCTGTCAGAGGGAGCATCAGCGTCTTATCGTACAATTATAGCACAAACTTATCGCATTTTCAACATCAAGGTACCGGCAAATCGGCATATAGGGCACTAAGCGCTCCGGATGTAAATTATCTTTGTCGTAGAATCAGCACCATAGCAGTCTCTTACGGTAGTTATCAGGAGCACATACAAGCGATGCTAAAAGGGTGCATCAACCGATGTCCGTGGGTTGAAATGTCATCTGAGGTGTGGTAAAATATTGTTATTGATTATTTTGAAACGGAGGAATTGTCAATGCAGGCTAAAAGTGCACTTATCCTCGCTGGAGGAGAAGGCAAAAGAATGAAATCCAGAAAACCGAAGGTACTGTGTGAGGTTCTTTTCCAGCCTATGCTCGGGTGGGTAATTGACGCAGTACGCAAATCAGGAATTGATGATATATGTGTTGTTACAGGCTCACGCCATGAACAGGTTGAAAGCTACCTTTCATCTCTGCCGTTTGAAGTTCAGACTGCGTTTCAGTCTGAGCGACTCGGCACCGGACATGCCGTTATGATGGCAAGGGATTTTCTCAAAGCTCACCGCGGCGGCGACGTTGTGATACTCGGCGGCGACGCACCATTCATTGATGCCGGAACAATTTCCGACGCATATAACGCTCAGCTTTCCGCCGGAGACAGCAGAGGCTGCACCGTTATTTCCGCAGAGGTAGAAAACCCCTTCGGCTACGGCAGAATAATCCGCAAAAACGGCGGCGCAGAGCTTGAATGTATCGTAGAGGAAAAAGAGGCAACTCCGCAGCAGAAGGCTGTACGTGAGGTCAATTCCGGCGCATACTGGTTCAGCACCGACGAGCTGTGCGAGGCTCTCGGCAAACTCACAAAAAGTGAAAAAACCGGAGAGTACTACCTTACGGATACAATTGAAATAATCAGAACATCAGGCAAGGCAGTGAACGCTTTCAAGGCTGATAACGCAGATTCAGTACTCGGCGCAAACGACTGCATACAGCTTTCACAGCTCAACGAAATTGCTCGTATGAGAGTGCTGCACGAGCATATGACAAACGGCGTTTCCGTTCCGTGCACAGACGGTGTTATTATCGGAAGAGATGTGCGCATAGGTGCAGATACGATCATCCTTCCCTCAAGCGTTATCCGCGGCGGAGCAGTAATCGGAGAAGGCTGCGAAATCGGCCCCGGCGCTCTGGTTGACGGCGCTGTAGTTCCCGACGGTAAAAAACTCAGGTAAGCTCTTGCCGTTTCTGAGATTTATTGCCAATTACAATTTATTTTGTCAGTAATACGGATTGTGCATACTGAATTATTTTAACATAAAAACCGGTATTATTTTCAGGGGAAGAGCCGAAAATGACGAATAAATCCGGATTATCGGATAAAAACTTGATTTTTGATTTAATTGGTATTAAAATAAAGATAATGGTCGCGGTAGGCTTTTTGCCGCGGATGAAAAAATAATAAATTTGGGGGACTACAAAATGACTTTCCACGGCAAGGATATCAAGATCTTTACCTGTAATTCCAACATTCCCGTTGCTAAGCAGATTGCTCAGAGTCTCGGCATTCCCGTAGGTAAATCCGAGGTAACTCATTTCAGCGACGGAGAAATCGCTGTTTCACTTCATGAATCCGTTCGTGGTTCTGAATGCTTTATCGTTCAGTCCACATGTGCTCCCGTAAACGATAACATCATGGAGCTTCTCATCATGATCGACGCTATGAAGCGTGCATCCGCTGCGAGAATCACCGCTGTTATCCCATATTTCGGCTATGCACGTCAGGACAGAAAGGCAAAGGCTCGTGATCCGATCAGCGCAAAGCTGGTTGCAGACCTTATCACAACCGCAGGCGCAGACAGAGTTCTTACAATGGACCTGCACGCTGCTCAGATTCAGGGCTTCTTCAACATCCCTGTCGACCACCTTGTAGGTGCGCCCATCCTTGCAAACTTCTTCAAGAAGAAGATCGGCAATAATCCTGATGACTATGTTGTAGTATCTCCTGACCTCGGCTCAGTAACAAGAGCAAGAAACTTCGCAACACGTCTCGGCTGCCCGATAGCTATTATCGACAAGCGCCGCCAGAGAGCAAATGTCAGCGAAGTTATGAACATCATCGGCGAGGTAAAGGACAAGAAGGTTATCCTTGTTGACGATATGATCGATACCGCTGGAACACTTTGCAACGCCGCAAAGGCTGTTGTAGAAATCGGCGGTGCTACAGAGGTTTATGCCGGTGCTACACATGCTGTTCTTTCCGGTCCTGCTATCGACAGAATCCGTGACAGCGTTATCAAGGAGGTTGTTCTCCTCGACACCATCGCGGTTCCGGATGACAGATATCTTGACAAGTTCACAACTCTTCCGGTAGCTCCCGTATTTGCAGAAGCTATTGAAAGAATTTACGAGGACAAGCCCGTTTCCTCAATTTTTGCATAAAATATAAGCATACAGCCGGGGAGCGGAAGGTTTCCCGGCTTTTTGTTTGACTAACGGTACTTTGACTACGATTGACATGAAAACGGTATTGTTCTTGAATACTTATTATTTCTGCAAAAAACAATTACCTTCAAACGAGGTACTTAGCTATGATAACAGAAACGTTTGATAATAATACAGAGGAAATCATCAAGGTTCAGAGAAACGAAAATGCAAAAGCAGTAGATGCATGTATTCTTACATTTTCCAACGAGATCCTCCAGTATGTTCTTGAAGCATATAACTGTACTAAGATAGGTGATCTGTTTTCTTCAAACGGGGCAAATCCTGTATTCGCTTTCAGATACAAAGATAAGGAATTTGCTGTTTATATGTCATATGTAGGCGCACCCGGGTGTGTGGCTGATATCGAGGATACCTTGTCTGTCATAAAAACGGATAAGTATGTAGTTTTCGGCGGCAGCGGATGCCTGAATAAAGAAATCGCCAGAGGAAAAGTCATGGTGCCGACCGCTGCTTACCGTGATGAAGGAACTTCATATCACTATGCTCCGGCATCTGATTATATCACGGTCAGAAACTGTGACAAGGTAGCAGAATTTATGGAACAGGCAGGACTTCCTTACATTCAAGGCAAAACATGGACTACTGACGCAGTGCATCGTGAAACAAGAGCAAATTTTGAAAAGAGAAAAAACGAAGGATGCATTTCTGTAGAGATGGAATGTGCTGCGGTACAGGCAATGTGCGACTATAGAGGACTGCAGGCATATTTCTTCTTTACCTGCGGAGATCTTCTGGATGCCCCGAAATGGGATGAAAGAAAAGAGAAAAATCAGAAAAAACATACCCAGCACGATCCCGGACATTTTGATATAGCTCTGGAGCTTGCCTGTTATATCGGCTGATGCATGTGAGTGTTATCTGCTGTGAATAATGCGGAGATTGAATTATAATGAATAATAAAAGGAGTTTGGAATATTATGAAACTCGGAATAGTTGGTCTGCCGAATGTCGGCAAAAGCACGCTTTTCAACGCTATTACAAATGCAGGCGCACAGTCTGCTAATTACCCCTTCTGCACGATAGAACCCAACGTCGGCGTCGTTACAGTTCCCGACAAGAGACTGGACGAGCTCGCCAAGATGTACGACCCGGACAAATACACTCCTGCAACCATTGAATTCGTGGATATTGCAGGCCTTGTAAAGGGTGCTTCCAAGGGCGAGGGTCTTGGTAATAAATTCCTTGCAAATATCCGCGAGGTTGACGCTATTGTGCATGTCGTACGCTGCTTTGAAAACGACGACATCATCCATGTTGATGGCAGCATTGATCCCAAAAGGGACATCGATACAATAAACGTTGAGCTGATCCTTTCCGATATGGAAATGCTCGACAGAAGAATAGACAAAACACAGAAGCTGATAAAGGGCGACAAGAAGTATCAGGCTGAGCTTGATTTCTTCAAGCGTGTACGTGAGGCTCTTGACGAAGGCCGTGCTGCACGCTCAGTAGACTGCACAGAGGAAGAGGCTGCGATGCTCGAATCTGTTGCACTCCTGACAAACAAGCCCATAATATACGCTGCAAACCTCAGTGATTCCGATTTTGAGAACGGCGAGGTAAAGGACAACAAGTACTTTGAAATGGTACGTGAAATCGCAGACAGCGAGCATGCAGCGGTGCTTCCGATATGCGCCGAGGTTGAAGCAGAAATTTCCGGCATGGAACCCGAGGAAAAGGAGCTTTTCCTTTCCGAAATGGGTCTGGAGCAGTCCGGTCTGGACAGACTTATAACCAAATGCTATGACCTGCTCGGACTTATCTCATATCTGACCGCAGGAAAGCAGGAGGTTCGTGCGTGGACAATCAAAAAGGGCACGAAGGCTCCCCAGGCAGCAGGAAAGATCCACACCGACTTTGAGCGCGGCTTTATCCGCGCAGAGGTTGTTGCATACGACGACCTTATGGAATGCGGCTCTATGGCGGCTGCAAAGGAAAAAGGCCTTGTCCGCAGCGAAGGTAAGGATTACGTTATGAAGGACGGAGATATCGTCCTGTTCAGATTCAATGTCTGATATCATCTGAAATCCAGGTCACCCGTTGATGTAACGGGTGACCTTTTTTGTTTGATGAAATGCCGTTTTCCCTGTCATTTTCATGCTCCCGAACAGCAAAAATCCCCCGACAACAAGTCGGGGGATCCGTAATTCATGTTTCATCAAGAACGGACATCGTGGGCATCGCTGTGTCAACCTCTCCGTTGCTTTCGATAATCACATCTATAGCACTGAGTATTTCGCGGTATTGTTTCAGCATACTGTCGAGATATTCTCTTCCGGCATCCGTAATCGCGTAGTAATTCCTCGTGCGGTGACTTTCCGTTATCTCCTGCGACGATTCCGTAACATATCCCTGCTGCTGCAGACGATAAAGCACAGGGTAAAGGAAATTCATTTTGTAGCTGCTGTTACTGCGGCGCTCAAGCTCCTGCGAAAGCTTGTAAACATACATCGGCTTTTCGCTGAGCAGAAGCAATGTAACCATAGGGCTGGTGGCTCTTTTTAAACTGTCTTCAAATGAATGACCCGGATCTCTGGTAGATGTCCTGCCCATGTTTTCACAATCCTTCCTGTTAATAGATATGACTGTATTATATCAAACAAACAGGATTATTTTCGAAACATTTTGTAATTTAACTATGAATAATTCGTGTAAGAAACATTGAAAATAATTAAGGTTTATGAAAACATCAGAAATTATGACCGCTCCAGCCCCAGTTCGGACATTCCTCATATTTGACATATATCCTGTCTGCAGGAATTTCAAGCTCTACTGTCAGTATGTCAGTAATCCTCGATGTCATTTCCTCGAATTCCTCCTCGCTTGCTGTGCCGAAGATCTTCAGTTCAACCATAGCGCACGGAACACTGCCGTCGCCGCGGAAATAGAGGTGACATCCATCCTCTATGCATACCATCAGCCAATCCTCGGTTTTTCCTTCGATGGCTGTAATAGCCATTCCGAGTCTTTCCTTGACTCCTATTTCCTGATCAAGCGAGATTTTTGCATTTGTTTTTACACTTATAAACGGCATATTATCACCTTATAAAAATTTTTACATTCCAAGCTCATCAATATTTTTTGTTGCCTTATATCGGCACAGCAGATACGCTGCAGCCGTAAGCACCATAAGCAGACTCGTCAGGATGATTATTATCATCAGAGCTCCGAGTCCGGTAAAACGGAAGAGCAGATACGCTCCGGCACAGATAACAGCCTCCAGTACAATAGCAAGCGCCATATTGAAGAAGATATTGTAATTGCCTCTCAGGGCGTTAAGCTCGTCATCCCATACAAGCTTCGGGTTTACGGAATCCATATAAATTCCGAGGTAGGTTGCAAATGTTACGGAAAGCAGGCTGATAAAGCAGCAGAACGCCGTAAAATTAAAGCTTGTTTTCAGCCAGACGCAGGCTGCTATTACATAAATCAGCATTCCGGCTCCGCTGACAATTATGCTCAGCAGCGCCTTTACATTTATCTGCGTAATGTACGGCACAGGGATATATTTAATGAATGCAAAATGCTTGCCCTCTCTCGTCAGCGCCGAGGAAGCAATACAGTTTACTGCCGTTACCAGTACGGAGGCTGCCGTAATGCAGAGTATATACAGCAAAACGGTTTCCTCATTGCCGCTGTATATTCCGTAGATAAATGAATCGAGGAAATTGGTATGTCCCTGCAGGACGAAAACAAGATAAAGCAGCACCGGCCACATCAGGTTTATCATAAAGCAGTTCGTGAAATATGCCGGTGTGCGCACAAGCAGGCGCAGTTCCTTTTTGAAATAGGTAACTGAAACCGGGCGCAGCTTCATGCGTGAAATAAAGCCTGAAGCGTCCTTCTTTTTTCCTGATCCCTGCCCTACTCCGGTAACGCTGCCGAAATACAGTCCCTGTGCTGCAAGCATGAACAGTGCAACTGCTGCAACATTAATAACAATATAAATAACAAGGTTCAGAATTCCCAGTCCCTCCATGCTCATTGAACGCACAAGGAAGGGCACCTGCGGAAAGATGCAGTTCATAACCATAATGACAGTATTGTCAGGAGTGGAAACGGCTGCAATAAGCTTCTGCGTATCGAAGCCGCTGCGTGAAATAAGAATAACGATGCCGAGTATCAGCAGGAAGGTGAAAAGCCCCGTTATCTTATTGACGGTATCCTTATTCTTCACAAAGCGCGTAAAGAACATAACCAGCATGCAGATTATTCCGCAGTAAATCAGCGGCAGAACCGGCATTGTAAGCATACCGATAACGGCTATTGCCCATGAATAGAATGGAACTCCGGACCCGATTATATAGCCGGCAAAGGCTGCTATAATCACGAGGAACTCCATAACGCTTTCGCTTATGAGCGCCGCCGTAAATTTCGATCCTATTATCTGATATGGCCGCAGCGGCAAAGGCAGCAGGTTTTCGATATCCCCCGAAAAGTAGAATACCGTAAAAATTACATTAAGTCCGAATACAAAGGAAAACGCTGAAATCAGGTGCAGAAAAAGCTCTATTGCATTTTCCTGCGTACCAAAGGGAAAGAGCGCATTTGTCAGCGCATACATTATCACGCCCACGAAGAACCCCATCGGCAGCATGATTCCGAAAATGGCAATCACGCTCATGACGTAATAGAATACCCTGTTGCGCTTCTTTTCATTGTTGCTCGGCTCTACTCCTGCGATAAGAGCCTTCACAAGTCTGAGGTACATTTTCATTTTTCGGTCAGCTCCAGGAAGATATTTTCGAGAGAGTTGTCGGGGTTCTTCTTCTCCAACTCCTCCAGAGTACCGTTATAAAGCATTTTGCCGTTTTTAATTATTATTACCCTGTCGCAGAGCTTTTCTGCCACCTCCAGGACATGTGTAGAGAAAAATACCGCATTTCCCGATTTAGCATGCTCACGCATCAGATTTTTCAGCTCAAAGGCAGATTTCGGATCAAGTCCGACCATAGGCTCATCCAGTATCCACACCGGCGGGTCATGCATAAGTGCCGCTATAACCATCATTTTCTGCCGCATACCGTGTGAATAGCTTATCATCGGGGATGACAGCGCCTGAGTCAGGCCGAAGGTTTCCGCAAGCTTTTCCACACGCTCGCGGCGCAGCTCGTCCGGAACGTGGTAGATATCCGCAATAAGCTCCAGAAATTCCGTTCCCTTAAGTCGGAGGAACATATCCGGACTGTCGGCAATATATCCTATAGATTCCTTTGCCTTTATAGGATCCTTCCTGATATTGTAGCCGTTTACGGTGATCTTTCCTGCGTCGGCACGGATTATGCCTGTCAGCAGCTTCATGGTCGTAGTTTTACCGGAACCGTTAGGCCCGATAAAACCAACGATCTCGCCGCCCTTTACCTCAAAGCTGATATCATCCACCGCACGCACGGTCTTATTATAGGTTTTCGTAACGTTTTCAAATTTTATCATTTATTTACCGCCTTTCCGTCAGCGATATCCGCAAATTAATAATATATCTGATTATAAGCAAAATCGGCAGACAGGCTGCCGATTTTGAATTATGACTGCTTTTTATTGTGATTATGCCCACGGGTCTGCACTCTTCGGCTCGCGGATGCCTACCAGAATAAACTGCTCCCACATGAACCACTGGTTGCCCTTGCTGCGCAGCTGAATCTGACGGGGACTGTCTGCTCCGCCTGAGCGCACGTTCAGACGACAGTAGCCCTCGTTCTGCCATGTATATGGATCAGTGGTGAAGGTGATCTTATACGGCTCGTTGGGACGGTAGTCGTTTGCCGGGACTGCTCCCTCAAAATATGAGAAGGGAACATAAGGATACTGCGAAAAACGCTCCTTATAGAAGGTCTTGTCGTATCCCGAAATCGGTCCTCTGGGTCCGCGGAGGAAGTTGAGCATACGCTCACCCTCGTTCGGGTCAACAGAATAAACGCAGAATGCGCATGTAATAAGCGCTGCAACTTCAAAGGGGTTAGTCAGGGACGCCTGAGGAAGTGCCTGCATCTGCTCGAGAGTTTCGGGCAGCTGGTCGAATGTTATGGTCTGAGAGGAAGTGCCTGCAAAGTTTTTTGCCGCACCTGCGATTTCATTGGCAGCACCCATAGCCGCCTGATGCATTTTATCAAAAAGTCCCATATCAATGCCTCCTGTTTTTTCAAGTTATGATTATATAATAATCTATTTTATCCAAAAAATCAATCAATTTGCAAGATTTTTTATATTTAAACATCATTTTATGTACAAAAACAGCAGTATAATAAGATTTTTTTCGTAAAAAAGAAGAGATATGTCGAAAAAAGGGCATAAAATAGCGCTTTAGTAGCACTTCTGTGGCGGCTGATATTATATAATAACCACGCAGCAAAATATAATGTATTATTTTACCATATTTGTATGAATTTTGCAGCATGCTTGAATCAGAGGTGTTATTATGCAGGACATAACAGGATACAGGGCAGTATTCAGGGAGGTGATCGGAGGTATTATTCTCGAAGACCTGAGCGAGGATTATGCAGTCGCGCAGGGCCTATCACTTTCTGACAAGGGTAAGTATATCGATGGTCTGCTGCCTGCAGCTGAAGCAGAACGGGTGCGGTATTATCTCAGCAGCTATCGCGGAACGGTTTTCTCACAAAGCTACATAAAGAATGACGGGAAATCCGGTATATGGAAGGTAAACGCTCATATAGAGCATCCGGTTGCTGTATTATCCGGAACAAGACTGGATTATCCCGGAGACAGAGATACTCTTTTATGTACAGAGCGTCAGCTTATGAGGGATGAGGTTGTTGTCGCAATGTCGGTCGGTTCCGGAAACATTGCCGTATATAAAAGCAGAAATGCAGACGCCGCGGCTGCGTCGGCAGGAGAAAGCATATCTTCACTGCTCGAAAAGCTCGGATATCATATAATGCATTGCAGAAAAACAGGAATGTGCCGAAGACTTTGCCTGGCAGCAGGAAATGACGGGGCATATCTGCGTCTGCAGCTGATGCCATTTTCTATAGGAGAAGGCAGCTTTACAATGCTGAAGCTCTCAAACGTCAGCTTCAGATGCAACAGAAGCGCCCAGGATCTGACTGACGCTTACCTTATAGGTATATGTATGATAGATATCAGTGAGGAAAACGACGAATTCTTTTACGACATTAATCCATATATGTGCCGCCTGCTTTTTTCAAAAGACATAACAAAACAGGATATTGTTTCCTCCTACCCATTCTGCAGTGCACTGAAACAGGGTTCGACCAGGTTCGGAATCGTGAGCCTGAAATCCGGTAATTTCCTGCTGGGCGCTGTCCCTGTATTCGACAATAACGGAAACTGCCGGATGACAGTACTCGCCATACGTTCGGACAATACACAGATAGTTGACGACAGCTGCTTTGACCGTCTGACGCCCCGTGAAGGTAATGTAGTACGTCTTACACTGGAAGGAATGAGCAGCAAGAGCATCGGAAAGGCCCTCGGCATTTCGGAAGGAACAGTAAAAAGGGAACTGTTTTCAAGCTGTAAGAAGCTTGAAGTAAAAGGAAAAATCGGCATGCTGATGAAGATGTATCATCTGAAATAAAAAATCAACTTTTGTGATATTGATAAACTTTCCTGATTATTATATAATTACAAAGCGGCGAATTTACGTCTTGTAATTTATATATTGATTTATACAGGGAGTAGTATCATGAGTAATCAAATTATCGAAAGCACAAAGACAAGCAGCGGTTATACATACAGCCTGACAACAAAGTTCCTTCAAAGCGAAGACGGAGATACTGTCGGTGTTTACGGCATAGATATAACCGGCTGCGGCGAGTGTGCTTTTCTGAGCGATATTTCCACTGATTTTGAACGCGTGCATGAATTGTTTTTGCTGCTGTCGCAGGAGCAGGCATACCCCGTTCATCTGGCGGAAATTGCAGAGGATATGATAAACGAATGGTCACAATCCCCGAAAAAGCATTAAAACAAATCTTAAAAGTTCGTGAAAGATATTGACACAGCTATGCGTGTGTGATATAATCACATTAACAAATTAATGTGAACGAAATATACACCCAGTTTCAGAATCTGTCAGGCTAAAAAATTAATAAAAAAGGAGCGATGAAAAATGGACGAGATGAATAACGTAAGCAGAATTACAACAAACACTTGTATCACATCAGACAGCAACGAAACAGCTCCTGCTGTTGTCCCGAAAAAAACCGTAACGATAGTCACCTTCGGCAGGTTTGACATTTTTGTTGACGGCAAGGTCGTTGTTTTCAAAAACCGCAAGTCAAAGGAGCTTATCGCGCTTTGCATTGACAGAATGGGCGGAATTGTCAAAATGGACGAAGCAATATCTGTTTTGTGGGATTCTACACCATACGACGAGAGGGCAAAACGGCGTTACCGCAAAGCAGCGCTCAGCGCATACAACACCATGATGGAAGCAGGCGCGACAGAGGTTTTCAACAAAATGCGCGGAGCGTGCTACATCAACAAGAACAATGTGGAATGTGATCTGTACAGCTACATAGAGGGAAACAAGGACGCGGAATTATCGTTCAGAGGAGAATACATGTTTGACTACTCATGGTCGGAAAAAACCCTCGGTTGGATAATATCACGCCTGAGAAAAATGGACAGCAGCGGCAAAGGCGGTTATTTTGACATTAATCAGTACTATGACGATAATTAACCGGGCGGACATCATCAGCGAGCTGACTTATGATTCTGATTCATTGTATTGCTGCAAACAAGGTGCGACGTCACACATCATAGTAATAGTCGGGTTAATCGGGGAGCGCTTCAGGACAGCAGTCCTGCGGCCCTCCCCTATTTTATTATAAATTATCACGTCTGCTGCACAAACCGGGGCAAGCCGCCTGAACCTAAGTATAATTATAATATTTTTCTAAAATCGAAAGCGAGTAAAAGCGAGTATAAAAGAGAAATACAACGAAATCAGGAGAACTCGTCAGCTAAATTAAAAAAGTCCGAAAAAATGCTTGACTTGTCGGGGCAGGTGTGGTATGATACGTCATGTGACAAAATGCGATTTGTAATACGACGCTTTTGTGTAACAGGAATTTGGAATAATCAGGGAGGATTTACGCTATGTCAACTTATATGGCTAAGGCAGGCGAGGTTGAGCGCAAGTGGTATGTAGTAGATGCTGCAGGCAAGCCGCTCGGTCGTCTGGCTGTTGAGGTTGCAGATCTGCTCAGAGGCAAGAACAAGACCACGTTCACACCCCATGTAGACTGCGGCGATTTTGTAATCGTAACAAACGTTGAAAAGATGGTTCTCACAGGCAAGAAGCTCGAGAAGAAGTTCTACTATCATCACACGGGCTACATCGGCCACATGAAGGCTGTCCGTTATGACAACCTTATGGAGAACAAGCCGGAGCTGGCTCTGGAGCTTGCTGTCAAGGGCATGATTCCGGACAACACCATCGGCAGAAAGGCTCTGACAAGACTTCACATCTATCAGGGTGCAGAACACAAGCATGCGGCTCAGCAGCCCATCGTTCTGGAATAATGAGAGGGGAGGCAGTTTATTATGTACGATAAGACACCATACTATTACGGCACAGGCAGAAGAAAAAGCTCTGTTGCAAGAGTAAGACTTTATAAGGGTACCGGCAAGGTTACAATCAATGACAGAGACATTGACGATTATTTCGGTCTTGAGACACTCAAGCTCATCGTTCGTCAGCCCCTCGTTCTCACAAACACTGAGGGTCAGTTCGACGTTGTTTGCCGCGTAAACGGCGGCGGCGTTACAGGTCAGGCAGGTGCCATCCGTCACGGCATCGCAAGAGCACTGCTCAGCTTTGACACCGAGAATCTCCGTCCGAAGCTCAAGAGAGCAGGCTTCCTCACTCGTGACCCGAGAATGAAGGAAAGAAAGAAGTACGGCCTCAAGGCTGCACGTCGCGCTCCGCAGTTCAGCAAGCGCTGATCGATACTTCAAAATGCCCAAAAACCCCGGAACCATGCGGTTTTCCGGGGTTTTTGCTTTTTGTTTCTTCTGTTCCCGTTTGAAGAATTTTGACGCTCTTTATCCCGTTTTAGATGGGATAACCTGAGGGGAAAACTCGTTTTTGGACCCTTAATGGGCTAACTTTGAGGGGAAAATTGAGCCGATTTTCTCCTCCCCAAGAACACCAAACCAGACGTGCACACATGTCTTTGACGCCGATGTTTCCGTCTGTGTTCGTTTGGTTCTGTTTATCCCTTTTTATACCCGACCATGATGACCGAGACCCAGCTACCCTTTGTGGAAGCTGGGTCTTTTTTTATTTTCCGCTGTTTCCAGATGAGTTTGAAAGGAGGTCCCATGAAAAAATTTTTAAAAACTTTTCTCCGAGGCTTAATTTTTTGCCTTTCTCGTGATCTACCACTTGAGGGGCGAAAACCCTTCACCAGAACTTTGACAATTGAATACACATTCATCAGGTACGTTCCTGAGCGGGGGCGGAAGTCCCAGCCGAATGAAGGTGCGCCAAGACCCATCTGCCCTTCCGGGTTATAACGGGAAGAAAGGTGGCGAGCGTTTCCGAACCATTCTGAAATATCCGATTGCTACGGATATGGCCATGAAACGCTACAGGGTTAAAGATACTTCTCTATGGAGCTGGCGGAGAACCCGGCAGGGGTGAGATTCCCATGGACTTGCTTAGCAAGCAAGCGCCTGATGCATTCCCTTTTGCATGTGGGGCGTTGAGGACAAATAACATGCAACGACCAAAGCCCAAAATACACGTTTTGGGTTTTGGTGGATCTATACGATTCAAATATTAAGGAAAGGAGGAATGAAAAGCTGGCTGAAATATGGTCAATCATTACCCAGTCACCCGAAGCTTTCAAGAACGGATCAATCTGGTCCGTAATCACAAGTATTCACGGAGCCCTGCAGGCGATAGGATATGCGCTGCTGGTGCTCTTTTTTGTTATAGGGATCATGAAAACCTGCGGCAGCTTTGCCGAAGTAAAAAGGCCTGAACATGCTGTCAAGCTCTTCATCCGCTTTGCTGTAGCGAAAGGTGTGATCACCTATGGCCTTGAACTGATGCTGGCGTTCGTGAGCGTGATTCAGGGCATTATCAGCACAATCATGATCAGCGCAGGCTATGGAGGGGCTGCAGAGACGGTCCTTCCTGAAGAGATAATCACAGCTGTAGAAAACTGCGGCTTTTTTGAAAGTATTCCGCTATGGGCGATTACTCTGATAGGCAGCCTGTTTGTCTGGGTGCTCAGCTTTGTCATGATCCTGAGCGTTTACGGACGCTTCTTCAAACTCTATATGTATACGGCTATCGCGCCAATCCCGCTGTCCACTTTCGCCGGTGAACCGACACAGAACGTCGGCAAGAGTTTCCTTAAAAGCTATGCCGGGGTGTGTCTGGAAGGTGCGATCATCGTGCTGGCTTGCATCATCTTCTCCGTGTTTGCTTCCAGCCCCCCTGTTGTTGATCCAACGGCTACGGCGGCTTCGATGGTCTGGAGTTATATCGGCGAGCTGATCTTCAACATGCTGATCCTTGTCGGCACAGTCAAGATGGCGGACAGAATTGTGCGAGAGATGATGGGGCTGTAATGAAACAAGAAAGGAATGAACAGATATGAATTCATATGAAATCATATATTATTCGTGAAATCAGGACTTTATATCCCGATTAACATAAAAGAGAGCCGGATGCATCCGACTCCCTTATGAAGAAAATATTTAATCACATATCCGATAATTACACCAACTCATAATGAGCTGCTTTCCCTTTTCCCACAGCCTTTATTTTTTTTTCGGCTGTCATACGCTTTAATACACGATAAGCCTGATCTTCGCTTATCAGAAGCAATGAAGCAGCTTCACCTCTTGTTATGCAGCCATTGTTGTTTCGTGCATACTGAATGATCATTTCAGGATAACGCACCTTATCAATACCCTTTTGTCTGACATATCCGCTTATATTATCCGAATACTTATACAGCTTTGCGCTTAATGTGTAATGTCTGCCTCTTCCGGTACCTGCACCTTCTACCATTCCGGATTCAACAAGCTTTTCGACCGTTATTCTTACCTTTGCTTCGCTTATATGAATGTTCTCGGCTAATTCATTGATCGTTGAGCGCCTGTTTCTTTTCAGCTCGTTGAGAACAAACAGTGAATTGATCGGCAGGAAGCTTCCTGTTCTGTTCTGCTCATCGGATATCAGCTTTGTAAAAGACTTGTCCGGCAGGCTTTTTGGAATAAACAGCTTTACCATTACATCCGTCGATTCTGAATAATCAGGCAGAGGCTTTCCGTAAAGAAGTGATCCCTCATATATTCTGTCTATTCCTCTTCCTGTCCGTTCGGCAAGTCCTATTCTTTTCAGAGCATCAGCAAGAGCGGTGTTTCTTCCGTGAGGCTCGACCGTCAGGAGATTTTCAAGCGTAACTCCTTCGATAAAACCGCCGGGATTGCTGATTGTCAGACCATCATCATCCAGAAGAACTCTGACACGCCCCATCATAGTATAATCACGATGACAAAATGCATTTACCAGAGCTTCGCGGAAAGCTCTCTTGTTGTAGTCGGAAACAGAGATGCGGAAAAGACCTTCTTCTATTTCTTCTTCCTCGTTGCGACTGTCCATATAGCCTTGTATCTTCTCAAAGGCGGCAAGCATGGGCAGCACAAAAGAATCATTGACCACTACGCTTGTTCCGCTTGTAACCTGAAAAGCTGCTTCCATTGTCGGAACGCATCTTCTTATGCTGTCTCTTTTACCGATAAGCAGCATACCGCAGTATGTCGGGATAAGCTTTCCGTTATTCACGGAAGCGAGCCTGAGTGCCTTGTCAAGCTCTTCGTTATCAAGCTCAAGAAGGGATGTTTCACCGTGATAAGTCCTGATGATATTCCTCAGCCTTTCACGCTCCAGATCATCAAGGTCGCTATAATCTGCATCAGGAACACACAAGCTTGAAAAATCCAGCAGACTGAGATCGCTTAGTCTTGAAGTTATTTCGTGAGGATACATAGGAACATTTTCGGGCGTATTATCTGCTTTGATTCGTCTGCGCTGTATTTTTCCTGAAGATGACGCAACAATACTCCTGTGTTGAGGTACTGTGATCTTTACATAGCTGTTATCATCGGCTTTTTCTATGCGTACAGATACAGGCGGCACCGTTTTATTTGCAATAAATGCAGCGAGTTGCGTTGCATCCTGATGTGATTTGTGAAGTCCTGTTATTTCTCCGTCATCCTCAACTCCGATATAAAGCTCACCGCCGCTTGTGTTTGCAAATGCCACAACTGCATCTATCAGATCGCTGTCAGAAAGTCCTTTTTTATCGCTTTTGAATTCGGTATTTATATCTTCTTTAAAGCCAATATTCATTTTATATGCCCTCCAAACGCGTTTCAAACGCGCGCGCGTTTAATTATCTTTATTATAACACGCGGTTCGTGTATTTATCAAGTATTTTTCGTCTTTTCTTCACGACAAATATTGACTGAACCCCGATAACTTTCTGCGTTTGTTTATTTCAATTATTCTGAAATCTCCACTGTAACTATCAAGTAACTAACAAGTCAGAAGAAAAGTACAGTAAAATAGCGAATTTTACATATCTAAAAATTCTCAATAGGAAAATAACTATCCGCAATACGGAAACCAAAACCCGGTTTAAACCAGCAGGATTATACCAAGCAGTTCAGTGAGTTGATGATGAAAATATCTGATCTTATATGAGATATATGTTACAAGACGGTTTGCGCGCGAAAAGCTTGAATTTATCAGTTGTATGATTTATAATAAATTATATATAAATTGTACACTTTATGTGCGTTTTTTATAAATCTGTAAAAACGTGTCTGCCGGATACCCGATAAATGCTGAAAAGTACAGACGGAAATAATAAGGTGATGAATATGACAAAAAGAAAAGGAACACTTTTAAGAAAAAAATACGGTGAATACCTTTTAGCCACCCTCGCAATGAGCGCATCTCTGTTCCTGGCGGCTATAGTGGATAATATAATGGTCGGAAACTTCCTTGGAGCGGATGCTCTGGCAGCGCTGAACCTGACCTTTCCGATAGTGTATATCAAGAACATTGTATTCTGTATCTTTATATACGGCGGCAATACTCTTGCAGCTATTTATAAGGGCAAACGTGATAATAACAGCGCCAACAAGTCGTTCACATTTTCGGTTCTTTTCGGAGTTGTAGCATCCACACTGATGGTGATCCTCGGCATAGCATTTGCTCGTCCGACAGCTATGGCGCTTTCTCAGGGCGGTCCGCTTTTTGACCTGACTCTGGAATATACGATACCGCTTTGGGTAAGCGGTCCGCTTGTTCTCTTCAACAGCGGTATTGCCACATATGTGCGTAACGACGGAATGAAAAAGCTGGCAATAGCACTGCCCGTTGTTTCAAATGCCATTAATCTTGCACTGGATTATGTCTATATGGCTTTGTTCGGCTGGGGCGTTGCCGGAGCCGGCTGGGCAACGGTTTCGGGCTATGCCATCGGCTCGCTACTGCTCGTTTTCTATTTCACCTCAAAGCATCGCACGGTAAAATTCGTCAGAGTTGGCATACATGATATAAAGCTTTTTCTCAGTGTTCTGAAAACCGGTCTGCCGATGGCACTTAGTCAGGCGTGTAACGTCGTGCGGACATGTTTTATTAATGCAATTATTCTTTCTGCAGCAGGTACAGTAGGCATGCAGATAATTTCCATATGCATGTCGGCATTCAATATAGCGATGATCTTTATCAGTGGTTCCTCTACAACGCTGATGCCGATCTGCGGCGCACTGTACGGAGAACGCGACAACAAGGGTGTACACTATGTCCTTCGTTTCTCACTGATCATTACAGAGATAATGTGCATTGCCGTTCTTGTTGTTTATGAGCTGTTTCCGCTGTATGTCGGCAGACTGTTTGCACCTGTACCGCCTGAAACCGCCGTACAGCTGGAATTGGCTATACGTATTTTCTCACTGTGTATTCCGTTTTACGGTATTTCATATAATATCAACGCATTTTATCAGTGCACCAAGCAAAGCTTTGCAGCGTCACTGTTTACCGTGCTTGAAGGCGTTGTTTTTATCGTGCCTATGATTTATCTGTTTGCGCTTATCAGCACGGAGATGATGTGGCTGTCATTTACTCTTGCAGAAATTGCCGCATTGCTTGTAACTGTTGTCGCTATGCAGATAATCGCCAGAAAAAAACAGCGCACCAGCTTTCTTATGCTTGATTCCTCCGCAGAACAGGGTGTGCTTGATATGACGATAGAAAACCGTCAGGACAGCGCTGTAGAAGCTTCAAAAGCGGTTGAAAAATTCTGCATCGAAAACGAGATTGATTCAGGTGTTGCAAATATTCTCGCAGTCACCGCCGAGGAGCTTGCCGTCAATGCCGCAAAATATGCCTACAAGGGCAAAAACGATATTGATATTTGTCTGAGGATACTTGAAGATGATGTTGTGCTGAGTTTCCGCGACAACGGTGTCAATTTCAATCCAACAGAGTATATGGACGACTCGGGCGAAATCATCACAGGTCTTTCTCTTGTCCGAAGCATAACACCCGATATATCCTACAACCGTGTGCTCGGATTCAATGTAACAGTCGTGAAAATCAAAAAATCAAATAATGTTTCATCAACGATATAAAGGAGGATAATAAAATGAGTTTATTGACAACCCGTCTTTCCAGGGTGTTTGAAGAACACCGGGACAAGATACTGCTGACCGAAAACTTTTCCGGCCGAAGCCTGACAGGCGGAGAGCTTATCGAACTCAGCGGAAGGATTGCCGCTGCGCTGAAGGCAAAGGGTGCCGGAAAGGGTGCATTTGTTCCTATCATTCTGCCCCGCTGTATTGATTATGTAGCGGCTGAGATAGGTGCGCTCAGAGCAGGCTGCGGTTATGCACCGCTTCTGCCGGAATACCCGCAGGATCGTATTGATTATATCAAAAATGACTGTCAGGCGCCCGTTCTGATAGATGAAGCCTTCATACGTGAGGCCATGACCTACGAACCTGTGACAGAGGACGTCGAAACCGGTGAAGATGATGTTTCCCTGCTTATCTATACATCCGGATCAACAGGAAACCCGAAGGGCGTTATGCATACTCATCGTTCTTTCTATGAATCACTCGAAAGAGAGCAGCAGATGTGCTGCATGAAAGAGGACGACAAAACACTCGGTCTTGTCAGCTTCAGTTTTGCATGGTCTGTAGCTGAAATATATGACACACTGATTGTCGGCGCTCAGATTATCATTCTGAATACGGAAGAACGCAAAGACCTGAAATATGTCAGAAATGCTATCCGCGAAAACGGCATAACAGTAATGTATATCAACCCCAATATGCTCAAGCGCCTGGATATACATGATTCCACTCTCAGGGTTGTCAAAACCGCAGGTGAAAGACTGTCGGATTTCTATACAGACGAATATCAGATAGTAAATATTTACGGAACGTCGGAGACCTATTGTGCGCTTTCGTTCCCTATAGATAAAGCTTACGACAATACGCCCATAGGCAAGGCATATCTTAATACAAGCGTCGTCCTTCTGGACGAAAACGGAAAAGAAGTGCCCCAGGGAGAGGAAGGCGAGATCTGCATTACAGGACATCTTGCCAAGGGCTATCTGAACCTTCCGGAGCAGACGTCAAAGGCTTTCGGAAAGAATCCCTTCACGGATGATGAAACCAGTGTGCTGTATCATACCGGCGATATGGGCAGATTGCTTCCCGACGGCAGCGTTCTCTATGTGAACCGCAAGGACTGGATGGTCAAGATCAACGGTCAGCGTGTAGAAACAGGAGAAATCGAGGTCAGAATTGTTACCGATCATCCCGAGGTCGAAACAGCTATAGTCAAGGCATTTGAAAACGAATTCGGACTGACATATCTTGCAGCTTATTACAAAGTGAAAAACGGAATGTCTGTCACTTCCGGCGAGATCGAGGATTCTCTCCGCCAGAAGATGCCAGATTATATGATCCCGCGCTTTTTCGTAGAAGTGGAGGCCTTTCCGCTCAACCCCAACGGCAAGCTTGACCGCAAGGCAATACAGCCGCCTATGGCAGCCTCCTTCAAGGAGGAATATGTTGCTCCTGAAACAGAATATGAAAAGATACTTTGTGCAGCATTTGAAAAGCTGCTGAAATGCGGACAAGTCGGTATCAATGATAACTTTTTCTCATTGGGAGGAGATTCACTGCTTGCCATGACCCTGCAGGCTGAATGCGGTATAGCTGCACTTTCATCTGAGATGATATTCAAGGGTAAAACTCCGAAGGAGATTGCAGCAAGGCTTGAAATGGCACAGGCTCCCGAAGTATCTGAAAAGGCCGCACTTGCGGAATATCCCCTCAGCCCCTTTGAAACCGGTATGTATCTCGAACAGAAGCTGAATCCGGAATCGAGGATGTATAATCTGATAAGCTATTATGAAGTCGGCGGCGCTTCTGCCCAGCAGGTGAAGGACGCAGCCGAGGAGATCTTCCGCAGCCATGAAGCATTCCATTCCGTTTATCGTGAGAAGGACGGAAAACTTATCAGAATGATCGTGGACGAAATCCCCTCTGTTACCATTCAGCATACAGACGATATCAAAGCAGTCCGTGAATTGTCCGACGCACTTGATAAGACTTACGATCTGTCCGGCGGAATTCCTGTCAGCGCAATTATTTATACTGACGAAAAAAGCTGCGTTCTTGCGCTTTTCTATCACCATATCATGTTTGACGGCGGAAGTGACGTTCTTTTCGGCAGAGAGCTCTTTGCAAGGCTTACCCGCAATACCCCGGTTATTGACAGCTTTGATCTGAGCGGAGCTTCTCAGGAGGATGACGAAGCTGTTTACCAGAAAGGCTTTGAAAAGTATCGCACGTTGTTTGCAGACGGTGTACCCGTTACCGAGCTTCCGCTCAGGGCAGCGCGTCCGAAGGTGCATCCGGAATCCGATACTAATCGTTTCTTCGCCATTGACGGAGACCTGCTGCAGGATATCAAGCAGTCAGCCCGTCAGAAATCAGTTACAGCATTTGATATGCTGTTATCGGCATATTCCATGACAGCTGCAAAATACACAGCGTCAGAGGATATTGTTATCAGCGTACCCGTAAATACCAGAAACGGCAAAACCCATAATACAATCGGTATGTTTGTAAATACAGCTCTTCTTCGGCTTAAACCTGTCCGCAGTAAAATGACGGATGACTATATTCTTGAAGTCAAAGAAGCTGTTTCAGAATATATAAATGAAAATACCTGTCCTTATGACCGCCTGGTCGCAGCTTTTGCAAAGGACAGAGATTCTTCGCGCAGCCTTCTGTCTGATCTGGGCATAAACTATATCCCGACGCAGAATGCATTTGAAGGAAACGGTATCACTCTCAGAACCTCATATCGTCTGCAGACCTCCGGCAAGGATATCAACCTTGTAATGCAGGTCAGGGAACAGGGAATCGACTGCTACCTCCAGTATTCGAGCGAATTGTTTGACGAAAGTGTAATCAGCAATTTTATCGAGCAGTTCCTGAGTACCGCAGAAAAGCTCTGTGCGGACCAGTCCGGTACTGTACGTCAGGCGCTTGATTTGCCCGCTATGCAGAAAAAAGCACTTAATAAATTCTCGGTTTCAGAAATTGCTGATATCCCCGTTAAGCTGCTTCATAAGCTCTTTGAGCAGAGCGCTCATGAAAATGCAGACAGAATCGCTCTGATAGCAAAGGATAAAACGCTTACATACAGCGAGCTGAACAACAGCGCAAATATCGTAGCACACAACCTCATAGAAAGAAATATCAGGACAGGTGACAGCATCGTTCTTCTCCTGCCCAGGGAGAGCTGCTTCTTCAGCTGCATGTTCGGAGTGAACAAGGCAGGAGCGGCCTTCATCCCCTGCGATCCGCAGTACCCTGCAGACCGTATCCGTTCAATAATCGAGGACAGCGGTGCGTCATATATTATCACCACAGGCGACAGACTTGCAGATTATTCTTCGTTCAATGCTATAGATGTAAATTATATTCTCAGCGGTAATGATACATCTGATCCCTGTGTTGAAATAAGCGGCGACGACCTTGCCTATATGATATACACCTCCGGTTCAACCGGAAAGCCCAAGGGCGTTATGCTTCGCCATATCGGTATCTGCAACTATCTGATGCCCCATCCTGCAAATACACATATCCATTTCCTGAAAAATAATATCAGCACCTATCTTTCTGTGACGACTGTATCCTTTGATATGTCATTCAAGGAGCACACTGCCGCACTTTGCAACGGAAAAACGCTTGTCTTTGCTTCAGAGGATGAAATGAACGACCCGAGAGCACTTGCACAGCTGATGAAAAAGCATGGTGTTGACTGTATCAATGCAACGCCTTCACGTTTGCAGCAGTATATGGAATATGAACCGTTCAGAAACGAGCTTGCCGGATGTAAGCTTGTAATGTCTGGCGGCGAGGGCTATCCCATTTCGCTGAGAGATGCTGTAAGAGCCTGCTCAGACAAGATAAAGATAGTAAACACCTACGGCCCGACAGAGATCACTGTTTCGAGCAATGCAGCTGATCTGACAAACGCCGATTATGTCACTATCGGCAGACCTCTTCTCAACTACAGCGAATATATTGTTGACAGATACGGGGATATTGCGCCGTACGGAGTTACAGGTGAGCTTTACGTCGGAGGTCCGGGCGTGGCACTCGGATATCGCAATCTGCCCGAAAAGACTGCAGAGGCGTTTGTGGAATTCAACGGCCGGAGAATGTACCGCACAGGCGACTATGCTAAATTTGATAAAGACGGAAATGTATTTATATCAGGCAGACTTGACAGCCAGGTCAAGCTCCGCGGTCTGCGTATTGAGCTGTCTGAAATTGAAGAGCTTATCGCAGCCCAGCCGCATATCAAAACAGCTGCGGTCGTTATCCGCAAACTCGGCGGACAGGATAACCTCTGTGCATATTTCACGGCTGATACAGCTATCAACATTGACGAACTGCGTGACGAGCTGAAAAAGCACCTTACACATTATATGGTGCCCACAGCTTACATGCAGATGGACGAAATGCCCGTTACAGCTAATGGCAAGACAGATAAAAATCGTCTGCCCGAGCTGACTGCGGCAGAAAAAACCATTACTCCTCCGCAGAGTGAGATGCAGCAGCGCATTTTTGATATTGCTGCTGACGTTCTCGGCAACAGTGATTTCGGAATTGAAACGGAACTGTTCGCTGCAGGTCTGACATCACTCAACAGCGTAGGACTTTGCATAAAGCTCAGCGATGCGTTCGGCGTGAACGTTCAGATCCGTGACCTTCGTGACAACGATACAATCAAAAAGCTCGAAGCCTTCATTATTGCGCTTGCGGATGAAGGAGGAGAGGAATTTGAAATACTTGACGAATATGCTGTCACCCAGACGCAGGAAGGCATTTTCTTTGAAATGGCGGCACACCCTGACAGCACGATCTATAACATCCCGACTCTTATAAAGCTGGATGATTCAATTGATCTGCCGCGCCTGAAACAGGCAATTGCGGCAGCAGTGAATGCACACCCGTATCTTATGACAAGGATGTTTATCAACAGTGATGGCAGCATCAGACAGAAGAGAACTGATCGGATGTTTGAAGAAAGTGAAATCACAGCCCTTCGCTGCGGCAATGTGGATGAGCTGACCGACAGCCTTATCAGACCTTTTGACATTGAAAACGAAAAGCTGTACCGTTTCAGCGTAATAGAAACAGACAGCGGAAATTATCTGTTCTTTGACATTCATCATATCGTATTTGACGGAGAATCAAAGAAAATACTTCTGAGGGATATTACTGCTGCTTATAACGGTGAAACCATTACTCCTGAAAAATACAGCGGATATGAAGCAGCGCTTACAGAGAAAAAGCTGCGTTCAGGCGCTCATTACGAAGCATCAAAGAAGTATTACACCGAGCTTCTTGAAGGTGTTGAAAGCGACTGCGTACCATACAATGACATTCTTTGTGAGGATGACAAAAAAGACAGCGGTATGCTGAATACTGCCGGCAGGGAAAATATACCTTCCGTTATCAGGGATTACTGCGTCAGAAACAATGTCAGCGAAAATGCATTCTGTACAGCTGTTTTCGGATGGATTCTCGGAAAATACAGCGGCAGAGAGGACGATGCTGTGTTTACGACTGTCAACAACGGCAGAAACGATCCTCGCTTCAGGGACAGCGTTTCTATGTTCGTACGCACATATCCTGTACTCTGCAGACTTGACGTGAATTCCGTTTCCGAATATATCAGACAGACAGGCAGGCAGCTTGCAGACAGTCTGCAGTATGACGTTTACTCCTTCGCTGAAATCAGCCATGATCTCGGCATTGCCGCTGACGTTCTGTTCGTATATCAGAACACCATGGCAGACGGAAATACATTTGATTTCTGCGGTGCCAAGTCGGAAAATATTCCTCTGACCTTTGACGAAGAAAAGGCAAAGATAGAATTACTTATCTATCCTGACGGAAACAGATTCAATTACCATGTTTCCTACAATGCCGACTCTTATTCCGAGAGCTTTATCCGCAGTATGCTTGAAACCTACGAAATAGCTTTGTCAGAGTTTGCGGAAAAAGAAAACATCTCCGAAGTGCAGCTTGTAGACGAAGAAACAGAATCTCGCCTTGAATCAGTCAATCATTTTGAGCATGACTATGAGATAACGGATATCGTCACACTGTTCCGCCGCCGTGTGGAAAAGTCACCCGATAATATTGCGGTTGTTTATCTTGACCACCGCTATACTTACCGTGAGGTTGACCGCATTACAGAGAATATTGCGGCATTCCTGAAAAGCAAGGGTATCGGCAAAAACAATGCTGTTTCCGTAATGATACCCAGATGCGAGTATATGCCCATAGCGGCTCTCGGCATACATAAAGCCGGCGCAGGATATCAGCCCCTTGATCCGACATATCCGTCAGAACGTCTGGAATTCATGATAAAGGATGCAGATGCGAAATACCTTATCGCCGACAGATCACTGATGGATAAAATACCAGGTTATGACGGTCCTGTTCTTTATACCGACGAAATACCGGATCTTCCGGATGCAGAAAAAATCACAGAAAATCCTGATCCGGGCGATCTGTTCATAATGCTTTATACATCCGGCTCCACCGGAGTGCCAAAAGGAGTTATGCTGGAGCATCATAATCTGTGCTGCTTCTGCGAATGGTACATTACCACCTATCAGATGGATGAAACAAGCCGTGCATCTGCTTATGCAAGCTATGGCTTTGACTGTCATATGCTTGATATGTATCCCGTTCTCATTTCCGGCGGACAGCTTCATATTATCGACGAAAGCATTCGCCTTGATCTCGTTGAGATAAATAAATATTTCCGTGAAAACGGCATTACACATACATTCATGACCACCCAGGTCGGCAGACAGTATGCAGATCTGTTCCCGGATGCAGAAAATCCGCATCATCTGTCGGCAGCCGGCGAAAAGCTTGTGCCCGTAGCACCGCCTCGCGGCTTCAGGCTGTATAACGGATATGGTCCCACAGAATGTACAATATTCACACATATGTATCCGGTTGAAAAGATGTATAAGCGTGTACCGATCGGATATCCGCTGTTCAATATGAAGCAGTATATAGTTGACAAGAACATGAACCGTCTGCCCTTCGGCATGCCGGGTGAGCTTGTTGTTGCCGGACACCAGGTCGGCAGAGGCTATCTGAACCGTCCCGAGCAGAACGCAAAAGTATTTATACGCAATCCCTTCTCAGATGAACCGGGCTATGAGCACGCTTACCGTACAGGCGACATTGCCCGCATACTCAGCAACGGTACTACCGACTTTATCGGCAGAAATGACGGTCAGGTAAAGATACGCGGTTTCCGCATTGAGCTTAGCGAGGTTGAGGGAGTTATCCGCAGCTTCCCGGGTATCAAGGATGCTACCGTACAGGCATTCGATGAAGCCGGCGGCGGAAAGTTCATCGCTGCCTATGTTGTTTCAGATGAACCGGTTGATGTTGCCGCTCTCGGTGAATTTATAAAGCGTGACAAGCCGGCCTATATGGTTCCTGCCGTCACTATGCAGATCGACCGCATTCCGCTGAACCAGAACCAGAAGGTAAACAGACGTGCTTTACCCAAGCCGGAATTAAAGGCACACACAGGAAGCGCCGCTGATCGTCCTGCCGCTCCGCTTAACGTGCTGGAACAGGGTATCAAGGAGATCGTTTCCTCAGTTGTAGGCACAACAGATTTCGGAATTACAGATCTGTTTGTAGACCTCGGTCTGACCTCTATTTCAAGTATCCGTCTGGCAATGCTTATCTATGAAAAATATAACGTTCAGATCAATGTCCGCGGTCTTGTATCCGGCGGAAGCATCCAGAGCGTTGAAAACGATATTCTCGGAGCGCTTCTGTCTCAGGATAAGCCCGGGGATGAGCAGCCTGCTCAGCAGACAGAAAAGGATCAGGCTTCTATGACATGCCGACTCAGCTTTGCCCAGCAGGGAGTTTACACCGAGTGCATGGCAGACCCGGATTCCGTAAGATATAATATTCCTTTTGCACTGACGATACCGGACGGTATCAGCGCTCAGCAGCTTGCAGACGCGGTTCAGAAAGTAATAGACGCACATCCGTATATTCTCTGCCGCTTTGCGTCTGACAGTGATAATGAGATAATCCAGGAACCGATCCCGGATTGTAAGATTGAAATTCCGGTTTCGGATATGACAGCGGACGAATATGACGCCTATAAAAAAGCTTTTGTGCGTCCCTTCGATCTTGCAAAGGGTCCATGCCTGAGAACTGAGATAGTCAGAACAGACAAGCTTCACCTTCTTGTTGATATGCACCACCTCATCAGTGATGGTGCGTCAATGGATCTCTTCTTCAGACAGCTTTGTCTGGCACTGGACGGCGGAGAGCCTGAAAAGGAAAGCTTCTGCTATTACGACTTTGCTTCACAGGAAAAGATCACTCAGGAAACTGAAGACTTCTTTGCCGGTCAGATGACTGATGTAGACGAGGCAACTCAGCTTATCCCGGATGTATTCGATAAGGATATACCCCACACCCAGAAGTTTGCATCTGTCCCGACAGATATTTCTGCAGTAACCTCATTTGCAATAAGCAACCGCATTACACCTGCGGCAGTTTATCTTGCTGCCTGCTTCCTGACATTCAGCCGTTTCCTGTATGAAGATACGGTGTCCATTACCACCGTTTCAAACGGAAGAAGCAACGTCAGGGTCAGCAATACAATGGGTATGTTCGTCAACACGCTCCCGCTCGTCACAACTCTGAACAATCAGGAAAAAACAGCTGATTTCATAAAGCGTGTCGCACAGACATTCTCCGATACCATTGAACATGAAAACTATCCCTTCGCAAGAATTGCCAGCCAATACGATTTCCATCCTTCGGTTTCCTATGCATACCAGATAGGCGTTCTGAGCGGCTACCGTACAAAATACGGAAATATCGAATCGGAAAGCCTCCACTCTGACGATGTAAAAATTCCTCTTTCTGTCTTTATCGACGGAACCGAAGACAAGGCGGACGTACTCATTGCGTACGATGCCGCAATGTACAGCGAAGCTATGATGAATACAGTTGCCGCTTGTATTGAAAATGCAGTAAGCGGACTGATGAAAAACGATACACTTTCGGAAATCAGTATTACAAATGAATCCCAGTGGAAGGTGCTGGACGGTTATAATCCCCAGTGGAATCTGGACTACGACATGAACGATACCGTTCTCTCAGCCTTCAAGAAGGTTGCCGCTGAGCTGCCCGATAAAACAGCGGCTGTTTTCAAGGACAAGTCATATACATATAAAGAGCTTGACGAAGTAACCGACATTCTTGCAGCCAAAATCTATAAGCTCGTCAGCGGTATTACAGGTAAGACTGACCTTGCCGAAGAGGTCGTTGCGATCATTCTTCCGAGAAACGAGCAAACCATGATACTGCCGCTGGCTGCAGCAAAAGCAGGTGTTGGCTATGAGCCGCTTGACCCGAGTTATCCCCCGGAGCGCCTTAACTTTATGGTGAATGATGCAGATGCGTGTGTGCTTATTGCAGACGATGATCTGCGCAATGTAGTGAACGAATTCGAGGGTACGGTGGTCACTGTCAGTGAGCTTTATAACATGGAAAATGCTGACGTCGTGCCGGTTGCTCCTTCTCCCTCGAGCCTGTTCATAATGCTTTACACCTCCGGCTCCACCGGTGCGCCCAAGGGCTGCCAGATCGAGCACGGCAATGTCGTGGCATTTGCATACGGCACACGTCCGGATTTCTACAGAAGGGACGATCGTATTGCTGCCTATGCTTCTTTCAGCTTTGACGTTAATATGGCGGATGTATTCTGTACATATCTCAACGGCGGAACAGTTTACCTTATCCCCGAAGAAATACGCATGAACCTTGATGACCTTGCGGCTTATTTCGATGAGGTCGGAATCACCGCACTGCTTCTGACGACGCAGGTCGGCGTTCAGTTCCTGCAGAATTATCCTAAGCTGAAAACCCTCAGACGACTCGTTATGGGCGGCGAAAAGCTTCCCGCAGTCAATCCGTCAGGACTGAGCTATACCATTGTAAACGGCTATGGACCTACCGAAAACTGCTGCGGTGTCAGCCAGTTCCCGATCAAGGAATGGGAGCCTAATATCCCGATTGGCAAACCCACAAGAACGATTCACGGATATATTCTCGATAAAACAGGACACCGTCTGCCGGCAGGCGCCGCAGGTGAATACTGTGTTTCGGGACCGCAGGTCAGCCGCGGATATCTCAACCGTCCCGATAAAACCGCCGAGGCTTACGAAAACTGTCCGTTCAACGAATTCCGTATGTATCATACGGGAGATATCGTCCGCTACAGACAGAGCGGTGACGTTGAATTTGTAGGACGTAAGGACGGACAGGTCAAGATACGCGGATTCCGCATTGAAACAAAGGAAGTCGAAGCTGTATTCCGTGAATACGATGGTATCCGTGATGTGACGGTACAGGCATATGATTACGAAAGCGGCGGCAAGTATCTGGCAGCGTTCGTCGTCAGCGACAGCGAGGTCGATATCAACAGCCTTACTGAATATGTCAAGAGCCAGAAGCCTGCATATATGGTTCCTGCCGTTATTATGCAGATAGATAAAATACCGCTTACCGTAAACCAGAAGGTAGATAAAAAGGCTCTGCCGAAGCCTGAACAGAAAAAGGCGGACTATGTTGCTCCGAAGAACAAGACCGAAGAGGATTTCTGCGCCGTATTCGGCAATATACTCGGTATAGATCGTTTCAGTGCGGAAGAAGACTTCTTTGAAGCAGGCGGAAGCTCCATCCTCGCAATGAAGGTGGTTATCGCAGCCGAAAAAGCAGGATATAAAATTGTTTACAATGATGTATTTACCTATACAACACCGAGCACAATGGCTCAGTATGTCGGTGCGGAAAGCGAAAAGTCCGCTGAAGTCAAAGAGGGACCTGCTGTGGATATCGCTTCCTGGACACCTCCCACAGTCGGAACCGACGGCTACGATTATACAAAGATCCATGAACTTCTCCGCCGAAATACCATGGATGCATTCAGAAACGGAACATGCAATACCTTAGAGGATGTTCTGTTCCTCGGCGGAACAGGCTATCTCGGCAGCCACGTACTGCATGAACTGCTTGTCAATCACAGCGGAAAGGTATTCTGCGTAATCCGTCCCGGCAAGGAACAAAGCGGAGAGCAGCGCTTGAAAGCAACGCTGAAATCTTATTTCGGAGACGATTTTGCTTCACTCTTCGGTTCAAGAATTACAGTTATTGAGGGAGATGCAACTGATTCCGATACACTCTCAGGATTTACGGCACCGTCCGAAAACATGACGGTAATCAACTGCGCTGCAAGCGTTAAGCATTTTGCAAAGGGCAACGAAATTGAACGTATCAATGTCGAATCAGTCCGGAATCTGACATCATGGTGCGAGCGCAATAATGCACGTCTTGTACATATCTCAACAGGAAGTATAATGGGCGGCCGTCAGAACGGACTGCCTCCTGCAAGCTTCCGCTTTGACGAGCACATTCTCTATGCAGGGCAGGAACTCGAAAGCAACCAGTATATCCATTCCAAGTTTATGGCAGAACGCCATATTTATGAGGAAATACTGAACAACGGCCTGAAAGCAAAGGTTTGCCGCGTCGGTAACCTTGCTCCGAGAGATGAGGACGGCGAATTCCAGCTGAATTATCAGACGAATAATTTCATGAATACTCTCAAGGCATTTGCAGCGCTGGGCGTAATCGGCTACGACAGACTTGGCGCAGCAGTAGAGTTTTCAGCAATTGACTGTCTTGCAAAAGCTATTCTTCTGCTTGCAAAGACGCCGGATGACTGTGTATGCTTCATCCCCATGAATGCCCACAGACCCTTGTACGGTGATATCATCAGCACTCTGAATGATCTCGGATATCGTATAGACGGTGCTGAAAACACCGAATTTGCCGAGGCTCTCAACAAAGCCCTTGCTGATGAAAAGAAAAGCGCAATGGTCAGCAGCCTGATAGCTTACAATAATAACGGTGATATCCGCAGCATAGGACTCGAAAGCCTTAATAACACTTATACTATAAATCTTCTTGCGCGTCTTGGATTCACATGGGCAGAAACCGGCAAGACGTATATCCGCCGCTTCCTTGAAAAGCTGGAGCAAAAAGGATTTTTCGGAGGAATTAAATAATGAAACTGCTTCATGAATTAGTCTCAGATTATGCCGTCAGATTTCCCGATAAAACTGCGGTAAAGGACAGCTGCAGCGAGCTTTCTTACAGCAGGCTTGATGCTCTCAGTGCAGCTTTTGCACAAAAGCTGCGGTCTCTCGGAATAAGAAACGGCGATATGGTTGCCGTATACGTTCCCCGCATAAAGGAAGTTGAAATCGGTATTCTGGCAGTGCTGCGCGCGGGAGGTATATATATTCCGTTTGATGAAGCATATCCGATAAACCGACTGGAATATATGCTTAAAGATTCACAGGCAAAGGCTATAATGACTGTGCATAGTCTATGGGATCAGAAAAGTCTGAATTTCCCGGATGATAATATTGTTTTTCTTGATGAAGATGCTGAAAAGACCGGAGATGCTTTAGTATGCGATCCTCTCAGTGAAGAATCCCCCGCTATGCTGCTTTACACCTCCGGTACCACAGGCAATCCGAAGGGCGTACTGCATAATCATAATATGCTGCTTCATATCTCCGAAGGAATCAAATTATTTGATGACGCTGCAATGAACTGTAACACCCGAACCTGTGTTATGGCAGATTTTCCGTTTATTGCAGCACAGCTCTACCTCGTCGGACCGCTGCTTGAGGGCGGAACTGTATGTATTGCCCCTGAAGCTGTAAGAAAGGATCCGGGACTGCTGTATAATTTTATGAGGGAAGAAAAAATCACCCACCTGTTTCTTCCGTCAGGACTTGCCGCAATTATGGCAGAGGACTATGATCTCAGCGGAATCTATGTCACTGCAGGAGGAGAAAAACTGCGTAATTTTCGTCCCTTCTCACCCGGAAATATTCTGCTGAATCAATACGGCAGCACGGAAACATGCGCTGTGCTTGGCAAAAAGATCAGCGGTAATGAAGAGCGTATCTTAGTCGGCAAACCATATAAAACCATAAAAATATTGATAGTGGATGAAGCTCTTCACCCGGTACCTGCCGGTGAACCGGGTGAACTGCTGAGTTCCAGCTCCTTCATGTCAAAAAGCTACTATAAGCTCCCCGAGCTGAGTGCTGAAAAATGGGTCGAAATAGACGGAGTACTCTGGTTCCGTACAGGCGACAGAGCTGTTATGACTCCGGACGGCGACATTGATATCCTCGGACGTGTGGATAACATGATCAAAATCAGGGGCTTCCGCGTCGAGACGGGCGAGGTAGAGGCGCAGATTTCCACTGCTCTGCCGAAAATCGGAAGGAATGATATCGGTCAGCTTGTAGTTGTTTCAAAAAATGTTATGGGCACTGACCATCTGTGCTGTTACTACGAAGCGAAGAAAGAGATAGATAAAAAAGCTATCACCAAGGCGATATCACAGTATCTTGCAGAGTACATGATCCCTGACGTATGGGTCAGAATGGATGCCCTTCCCCGCAACGTCAACGGCAAGGTAATGCGCAAGGAGCTTCCGCAGCCAAAGAGAGAACGCAAGGGCGTTGGTATTCTGGACAATGAAGTCATTGCCAGACTGCTGTTTACAGCGGCATATGTTCTGGATACAGACTGCTTTATCGCTCCCGAGGACAGATTCACCGATCTTGGAGGAACCTCACTGAATGCGATGCAGTATTCTGTTGCACTGCGTGATCAGGGAATTAAGCTAAGCGGTTCACAGATACTGCAATACAATGAGTTCCGTAAGCTTGCAGAGGTAGCTGAGGTTGAATATGCGCAGCTGTGGTCGCAGGACGAATATAACGAAGTACGCAGGAGCTTTGCCGCAAGGGGAGAGCATATCGAAAAGGTGCTTCCCATTTCACCGATGCAGGACGAAATGCTGTTCAAACAGATCATTTCCCCCGATACTGACTGTTTCCGCACTGTACTTTTCCTGCAGATAGACAGCATTGTTTCAGAAAAGCACCTCAGGGACGCTCTGGATATCCTGTCATCCGAAAACGAGGAGCTGCGCAGCGCTGTTGTATTCCATGATGTCACCGTGGTTCAGCAGGTTATAACCGACCGCAGGATTCCTCTGGAAATGATAGTATCTGATAACGACGATATTAAAACACTTGACGCTCTTTCAAGCAGTATTGAATACAAGCCGATGGATCTGCAGTTTGACAGTATTATACGTTTTGTATGTCTGCATGCCGAGGGAATGAGTTTCCTGTATGTAATGGCTCATGAAATTGCTGTCAGTCAGGAACAGCTCAAAGGCTACCTGACGCGTCTGATGCAGATTCTGGAGACTTCTTATCCGGATGATGCTTCTATAAGCGGATGGCGCGAAATACTTGAAATGAAGCTTGGTACTGATGAAGAGGAAGATACTGCAGTCAGAACCAAACGAACACTTTTTGACGAAAAAAAGGCTGCTCCATCAGATATCTGCGTTTATTCGGAAAACAGCGGTCCGAAAATGGTATTTGTCCATACGGGCAACACGGGAAGCGATGCTTATTACCGGCTGGCTGACAGAATCGGCGACGAGGTTTCCTTTGCTGTTATTGAGCCGTTCAACCTGTATCATTCCGAAGAGGCTGTCTACGGCATAAAAAATATAGCGGCAAATTATATCCGTATTCTGAAGAACTATCAGCCCGAGGGACCGTATATTCTCGGCGGCTGGTGCTACGGCGGTGTTGTAGCGCATGAAATGGCATGTCAGCTGGAGCAGGCAGGAGAAAGCGTTCAGTATCTTTTTATGCTGGATTCGCATGCACTCGGAAACGAAAAGCTGCGGGAAATGTCCAAAGGAATGCTTTCGGAAGTCAATGTGGAATACTTTGAAACATCTCCTCTGTTTGCCGAGCTTCGCGAAAGCGGTATGCTTGAGGCTATGGTAAAGAATGCTGCACATGTATCTGAGGATCTGATGAATCATGTTCCGTCTGTTTATCACGGCAGCGTGACATACTTCAAACCCGATGTAATCCCTGCAGGGGTAACCGGAGATAATTTCAGGTACTGGACCAATATGATGAAATTTGAAGCCGGAAACTATGAAAATTATTGTAACAGAGATAAAATGAAAATAATTCATACTCCGCATGAGCATGATCTTATGATGGACGACCAGTCTCTGGATATAATTGTTCCCGAAATAATGAAAGCTGTCAGATAAGACAAAAAAGCCGGAAAGGCAACAGGCATAATGCCCGTACCTTTCCGGCAATTTATTTTGTTTTTTTATTCCTCAACCACCAGTACCTTATTGAAGCCGGTAAGATTCAGAATTGTCTGCACGTTTTTATTCAAGTTACGCAGAACAAATCCTTCCTTTTTGCTCATTTCCTTCTGTGCTACAAGAAGAACACGCAGACCGGCGGAGGATATGTATTCAACTCCTGCCATATCCAGAATAATCTTGTCGCTGTTCTGAGCGTTATCCATTACGGACTGTTCTAATTCCGGGGCTGTCAGGGTATCAATTCTTCCTTCTACGGCAATAACACATTCCTTTTCATTCATCGAAGTTTCAATAGTCATTATTATGCTCCCTTCTATACTTAAAAAATTTGAAATACGGATACTCAAACTTAAAACAATTATATACCAATGAACATCGAAAATCAAGTAAACAATACCGGCTGAGGATGACTTTAACGCAGAAAAATAACAGGATGCCATGCTGATTGCATAGCATCCGTTCACAGCTTCTGTCAAAGAACACTTTTAAGGAAATCTCTGAGTCTTTCGTTTTTGGGATTGGTAAACAGCTTTTCAGGAACATCGTCCTCCCTGATTTTTCCCTCATCTATGAAAATGGCACGGGTGGATACACCCTTTGCAAATCCCATTTCATGCGTAACACCCACCATCGTCATGCCTTCTTCTGCGAGCCGTTCTTGTCATAGGCCACCCTTATTATCGCAAGCATGAATCCCAGC
>ONAX01000071.1 GCA_900315875.1 uncultured Eubacteriales bacterium
ACTGCACTCAAACTATTGAACCGCCGTGTACCGAACGGTACGCACGGTGGTGTGAGAGGTCGGCTGCTCAATTAATGGGTAGCCTCCTACTCGATTGTTATCAAGAGGTATGATGCATTATTATGTAATGCGACAGCCCCGTATTGTTACAGATTCTGTTTTTCAGAAAAATACCCGGTGGTTTCCCCGTACTCTCCAAGTGCAAGCAGATAATCCTTCATCCCGACGGGCAATGTATAGGCAATCTCACCCTTTACTGTGCCCTCGAATACATAGCCCTCGTCATAGAAATTCATGGTAACGTCGGAAAACAGTGTGCCGTCCGTCTGCGTTATGCTGCCGCCGTCCGTGCCGACAATGAATGACGTGACCGAAGCGTCTGCGCCGCCCTCGTCCACCGGGAAATCGTCAAGAGACAGCTCGTATTGTGCAATAACCCATTCGCAGCCCTTTTCCGGCTGACGGTAGGTATAAACTTTGCTTTTTTCGGTAAGAGAACTGACGCGCTGCTGAGCTTTTTCGCCCCGTGTGACAGAAATAATGCGCACGGGAACGTTTGCATATTCTTTTTCGGAGGTTGAATATTTTGAAGCAGTGAACCATTTGTCAAGCCCGGCAGGGGAGGACAGCGACGCCACAGCTGCATTTATTTCCTCTGTGGAGCTTTTTTCGGATTCCTTGCTGCTTTGGACGGAGCTTTCCGGATGTGAGCGGGAGCTGTCCTGTTCATCCTTTTTATCACTGCAGGCACAAAAAAGCGCCGCCGCGAGAAAAGCGAGTGTTATCAGTGAAAGTGTTTTTCTGACAGACATTTTATAGCTCTCCTTTTACATACAAATGAAAGTCTTCAGGCATTATTTTACCACACAATATGGTTGTTTCGTCCGCTTTTACGAATAGATTCATGCTTTGGGACGAATGTTTTAAAACAGGGGACGCCCCTCAAAAGAGCGTCCCCTTGTTATTGGTTCCTGATATCAAGGATGAACTTATTTATTTGCTCCGCAGCACTTCTTGTATTTCTTGCCGCTTCCGCAGGGACAGGGATCGTTTCTGCCTATCTTCTTTACGCCCCTGACTGTTCTGTTTACGGAATCTGCGGTGGAGTCCAGGTTGGTGGAGGTGGGCTTTGCTACCTGCTCACGGGTAAGCAGCTTTCCTGCTGCCTTCTGGATATCCTCTTCGCTGTATTCCTTGATTTCGTCTTCATCCTCTGCAGCATCCTTCTCCTCAGCCGCAGCAACAGGTGCTTCTTCCTTTTCTTCCGGCTCGTCGGGTGTAACTATCGGAACGCCCCTGAGGTCCTGCTCTGCTTCCTGCTGAGCCTGTTGAGCCTGAAGTGCTGCGATTGCAGCAGCTCTTGCTCTGCCGGTTGCTGCACGCTTGAGTGCAAGCTCACGCATTTTAGTCTGCTCTTCAAGACGCTGTGCGACTCTTCTCGGAATTACCAGAAGCATCTTGACGGTATCCTGACGGATGCAGCGGATCATGTCGTCGAACATGTCGAAGCCTTCGATACGGTACTCAACAACCGGATCATGCTGACCGTAGGAACGCAGACGTATGCCGCGCTTGAGCTCTTCCATTGCGTCAATGTGATCCATCCAGTAATTATCAACGTTCTTGAGCAGATATACACGCTCAAGCTCACGCATTGTTTCCTCGGGAATCAGCTTTTCGTTTTCTTCATAGCGCTTTACGCCCTTTTCGGACAGCTCCTTAACAAGATATTCCTTGTCAAGGTTTTCAAGCTCGGTGTCGGAGTAAACAAGCGTTTCTTCGTCGTCCTCGTCGATAAGCCATCCCTTGAGAGCGTCACGCAGACCGGTAAGGTTCCAGTGCTCCTTGTCGTCGTGGGGGAGGTATTCGGCAACCATGCTCTCCATAGCGTCGGCAACCATCTTGATAATGGTTTCGCGCAGGTTTTCGCCGTCGAGAACCTGATCACGCTGTGAATAGATGATCTCACGCTGACGGTTCATAACGTCGTCGTATTCAAGCACGCTCTTTCTGATGCTGAAGTTTCTTCCCTCAACCTTGCTCTGTGCGCTTTCGATTACGCTTGTCAGCATCTTGCTTTCAAGCGGCTCGCTGTCCTCGCCGGGCATCTTGTCCATAATGCTCTTTATTCTGTCTCCTGCGAACAGACGGAGAATATCATCCTCTGCGGAGAGATAGAAGCGTGATGCACCCGGGTCGCCCTGACGTCCTGCACGTCCGCGGAGCTGGTTGTCTATACGTCTTGATTCATGACGGGTAGTACCCATGATGAACAGACCGCCTGCTTCTCTTACCTTTTCAGCCTCGGCCTCGGTCTGAACCTTGTATTTGTCGATAAGCTCGCGGTATTTTGCTCTTGCGTCCAGTATTTCCTGGTCGTCTGTTTCTGCATAGCCGGTAGCCTCGTTAATAAGCTCCTCGCTGAAATTGAGCTTTCTCATTTCGTCCTTGGCCATGAATTCCTCGTTGCCGCCCAACTTGATATCTGTACCACGGCCTGCCATGTTGGTAGCAATGGTAACTGCGCCGAGTTTTCCTGCCTGTGCAACGATTTCAGCTTCCTTTTCGTGGAACTTTGCGTTGAGCACGTTGTGCTTGATTCCGCGGCGCTTCAGAAGCTTGCTGAGTTCTTCTGATTTGTCGATGGAAATGGTACCTACCAGTACGGGCTGACCATTCTCATGAGCATATTCTATATCGTTGATAAGCGTTTCAAACTTGCCTGCTTCCGTTCTGAAAATAACGTCGGGCATGTCCACACGCTGAATGGGCTTGTTTGTCGGGATCTCGATACAGTCGAGCTTGTAGATCTCGGAGAATTCGGTTTCCTCTGTCATAGCGGTACCGGTCATACCGGACAGCTTCTTGTAAAGACGGAAGAAGTTCTGGAAGGTGATGGTAGCAAGGGTCTTGCTCTCGCGCTCAACCTTAACGCCTTCCTTTGCTTCAATTGCCTGGTGCAGACCTTCGTTGTAGCGTCTGCCGTACATCAGACGTCCGGTGAATTCATCGACGATGATAACCTCGCCCTTTTCGTTTACAACGTATTCGATATCACGCTTCATTACGCCGTGAGCCTTGATAGCCTGGTTGATGTGGTGCTGTATCGTGATGTTTTCGGGGTCGGTAAGGTTGTCAACACCGAAGAATCTCTCGGTTTTCTTAACGCCTGCAGGGGTAAGGGTAGCGGTCTTTGCCTTTTCGTCTACTATGTAGTCGATTCCTTCCTCAACATATTCGGCGTCGTTGTCTTCCTTTGCGTCAGTTTCGGTAATGCGCTTTACCTTCATGGTGCGCGCAAGCTGATCTGCTCTTTCGTAAAGGTCAGTGGACTTGTCGCCCTGACCGGATATGATAAGCGGTGTTCTTGCTTCGTCGATGAGGATGGAGTCAACCTCGTCCACGATTGCGAAGGCATGGCCTCTCTGAACCTTGTTGTCCTTGTAAACCACCATGTTGTCACGCAGATAGTCAAAGCCCAGCTCGTTGTTTGTAGCGTAGGTGATATCCGCATTGTACGCAGCCTTTCTGTCGGCATTGGATGTGTCGTGCTGCAGTATACCTACTGTCAGTCCGAGGAAGCGGTACAGCTTGCCCATCCACTCTGCGTCACGCTTTGCGAGGTATTCGTTGACGGTAACAACGTGAACGCCCTCTCCGGCAAGAGCATTGAGGTATGCAGGAAGGGTAGCCACGAGGGTTTTACCTTCACCGGTTTTCATTTCGCTTATTCTGCCCCTGTGCAGGATAATGCCGCCGATAACCTGAACGCGGAAGTGCTTCATTCCGAGTACACGCCATGAAGCCTCTCTGCACACTGCAAATGCCTCAGGCAGAATGCTTTCAAATATTTCATCCTTACGCTTTTCGGTCAGATTTTCCTCATCCTTGAACATCTGCTGAAAACGTCTGGTTTCTCCGCGAAGCTCATCGTCGGAGAATTTCTGATATTTTTCTTCAAGCGCAAAGACCTTGTCAACAAGGGGCTTGATCTTATTAAGTTCTCTGCGGCTGTTTCTGCCGCTGAACCACTGCTTTATTCCCATTATTTACACCTGTTATCCTTTCCTGCAAATGAAAATATGTCATTTTGTCATTTTAACATATTTTTGCTGTTTAATCAAGACATAATTAGAATAATAACTTAGCAATAATAACTAAAATAATAGCTGAATAACTTATTAAAAGCTGTATTTTAGTTGTTCAGCAGAATAAAAACGTTTTCCTTGATGCTTTTCAGAAGCTTTGAGGGCACAATTTCCTCGCTGCCGCAGCTCATACAGCTGACAAGCCTGCCGAAGCGGTCGTTTATCGGCAGTCCGGTATTGCTGAGCCTCAGGCGCAGACGGCGGCGCTCGCGCTCAAGCTCCGGAAGCTCAAGCTTCATTATGTGCTCGATTTCCTCATCGAGGTTGCCGTTTTCAAGCCCGTCCACAATTCTTTTTGTTATAATTCTTTTTGAAACATACTGGTCTATGTCCAGTGCGGTAGCTTCTCTGCGCTTGCAGCGGGCACACATGCCGACTTCCATGAATTCATCATTCGTTCCGAAGTTTTTGCGCAGGAAGTCGATTTCCGTTTTCATTCCTCTTCCGTGAAAATCGGCAACCTGAGCGCTCAGTGCTACAAGTGCCTGGAAAAGCTGACCCGTCCAGAAGCCCTTCACGGGATCGCTGATCCTGTCTTTTCCGATGCGCAGAGTTTCAAGCCTTCCGCCCGGCAGCAGCTCGCGCTGGAGCTGGTCGCATTTTCCGAATTTTTCCCATTTTTCAAGACAGGTGCCGATTACGGCGGCGCTGTCGGGAAGTCCGGCGTCTTTGAGTATTTTAATCAGCCCTGAGAGGGCAGCAGAATAAATGTCCATTTTTTCCTCCTCAGTAGATGTTTTTATTCCTTTACAGGATATCCGTTTTTTCCGGATGGTCACAGGCGCAAAAACGTGCCTTGCTCCGGAGTGCTACATTACTGATTATATACGAAAATCAGAAAATATACAACGGGTTTTAATAATTTTTTAAAATTCTGTATATTATCACGTTGACAAAATCGTCCGGATAACATATACTTTAAGTTGGAAAAAATTGCAGGCAATGGACTTTTGTGACGTAGATGTGCTGCGAGCAGGGGTGTCTGACATGAAAAATATTGCTGATAACTGCAAAACGGTGCCCCGTTACGCCAAATTATGCGGTGCTTCGGGTGCTAAAATACAATCCGGTGTAAAATATTTAAGGCTTTCGTGCGCCCTTTTGTGTGTCGCTTTGCTGATGCTTGCTGCATCCTGCACTTTTCCGGACAGCGCGTCGATTATGACCGAAAGGTACGGCGAACCGGATATGTCGGAGCTTGCCGCTGACAATGCCGTGAATCTGTCAGGAGTTGTCAGCGCGGATGACTGCTGCTATGCGGTTGCAGGCGGAAAAAATCAGAAATATGAGATCCGCCGTATATACCCGTCCGGATATGATGTCATTTATTCCACGATAAACCCGATCAGCAGCATAGGGCTCCTCGGTGACAGGATTTTCTTCGTCAGCAAGGGTTCTGAAGGGTCACGCCTGTATTCCGTTTCTTCTGACGGACAGGACGCAAAGCCCGAGCTTGAAAAATATAATATCCGCTTTGTTTTTGCCTACGGCGACAGGCTGTATTATGTCTGCAACGAATACGGCAGCAGCAGCAGTGCGGCTCTTGTCAGTGTGCTTGAGAAATCAGGCGGCAGTGGACATGTGCTGAGGGTGATTGACAGCTCAAGCGTCAGCCGTGTGCTCGAATATATGGGACATGTCTATATTCTTTATACCGATAAGGATTATAAGGGTCATCTGCTGATGATGAACGTCAGCGATGAAAGCAGTGTTTTCACGGTTTCGCTTCCGGAAGGTACACAGGAGGATATTTACAGCATCGCACCCGGCTGCGGCAGGGTATTCATATCAAACGTTTCAGGCAAGGGAGCGCTGCGCCAGCTGTACAGCATGGCTCCGGACGGCTCCGATATGAGAAGCGTTGCATCCGTTGCCGGCTCGTACATGATAAGCTACGGCGAATATATCTTTTACGTCAGCATACAGTCGCAGGACGGGCAGAACCGTTATGAGCTGCACAGTATCAAAAACGACGGAACAGACGACCGGCTGATCTCTGAGCGTCCCATGATAAATCCCGGAATCGCTGCAGGGAGGGTGTATTACTTCGATCCTGAAAGCTCTGTTTACTGCCGGATGGCAGCAAACGGGGATTCATTTGAAATTATATAAAACAAAAGGAAGGCTGAAGAACATGACAGTAGTTGATATAAGGAGTATTTTTTCACAAAGAAATATAGAGCTTTTTGACGTCAGCTCATCTTACATATACTACGCAGAGGAAAAAAACGAGGACGGTCACAACGACCTTTTTATTCTCGAATATAACCGCTCAACACGCCGCGAAAGGCTTGTTACGAATTACACACTGGAGGATCCGACCTTTGTCGAGCATCTGTATTCGTTTGAAAACACGATCATCCTTGTGCTTGAAAACGGCTCCAACAGCATGTGGATAATCGAAATTGACAAAACAACCGGAACCGAGAAAAACCGCCGCAAGGTAGTCTGCACGGGAGCATTCAGAAACTGCTTTGCCCTTGACAGCACCCACCTGCTCATTTACATGGGACCGGACGAGGCAAACTCCGCAATGTTTGCGCGCTACAGCGAGGTTACCGGATGCGAATGTCTGTGCTATCTGTATAACCTGAAGAACAATACAAAGCATTTTATTAAAAATCCCCTGATAGCAAAGCTCGGCGGTGCAGGTCTGAGGAAGCTCAGTATTCACGGTGATGAATATATCGTGCTGCTGGATCCATTCGGAGATGAGGCTATTAAGAAAAGATATTACGACGAGCAGCGCTGGATAAATGCCGATATCCGCGATAACCTCTGGCTCTGCGGTCTTATCAGGCTTGAAGCTGAGCTTGAGGCGGGCGTTGAGCAGATCAGCAAGAAGTGCATTGCAAGCGCTGATATAAAGGCTCTTGTTCACTATATGGGAATTGACGGCGACAAGGTTTTCTTCCGCGCAAAGGAATTCCGCACGGGAATAGAAAAAATATGCAGCTACGACGTGGTTGCAAATTCCCTTGCAGTTGAGGCTGAGCTTACGGCTCCCGAGGGAACTGAGACAATGTACATAGTCGAGGAAAAGCCCTTTGCTGTTTTTGAGGTTAAAAACGAGGGAGAAAAGACAAGAGTGCACGGCGTCGTCGGAAGAAAGGCTGATATCAGCTATGACAGCTCGCTGGGAAGCTTTATTTCCTGCATTGACGAGCGCTACATAGTCGCAAGACATGACGACGAGCAGGGCAGCAGCGTTGTTCTGTATGACAGTACACTTGACAAGAGCGAAACCTACAAGGGAAGCTGCTATCTCAGCGGAAATACGCTTGTTCTTTATTAATATGAGTAATCGGTGCGCTTTGGCAGAAATGTCAAGGCGTACTGCTGTATGAAAGCACAGGAGGTAAAAATGGAAACTGTTACACTTATTCTTTCGGCGCTGTCGGTCATCATTTCGGCTGCCGCACTGTTTTTGATTCTGTCGATGAAAAAATCCTCTCCGAAGGATAACGGGGAGGAGCTGATGCATGAGCTTGAATCTCTCAGGGGAGAGCTTGCAAATATGAAGCAGCAAAATGAAAGCTCTGCGAGCAATCTGCGGCAGGAAATCAATTCCAACGTAAACAGTAGCATCCGTGCTCTTGGCGACAGCCTTGCAAGGGAGCAGAAGGGTACACGCGACCAGCAAAGCGAAAAGATTGCCATAATGAGCCAGAATGTTGACGACAAGCTGACATCAATGAAAAAGGGCGTCAGCGAGCAGCTTGACCGGTTTGAAACACGCTTCGGCACGCTTGAACAGAATACGGACAAAAAGCTCGACGGCATACGCCAGAGCGTTGAAAGCCGTCTTGACAAAATTGCCGAAAACAATGACCGCAAGCTCGACCAGATAAGAGGAACGGTTGACGAAAAGCTGCAGAAGACACTTGAGGACAAGATGAACAGCTCCTTCAAGCTCGTCAGCGAAAGGCTTGAGGCCGTATACAAGGGTCTGGGTGAAATGCAGAATATCGCACAGGGAGTAGGCGACCTGAAAAACGTCCTGTCCAACGTCAAGACCAGGGGTATTCTCGGAGAGATACAGCTCGGGGCGATTCTTTCGGAGATACTCGCTCCGGAGCAGTATGCGGAAAATATCGCTACTGTCCCCAAAAGCAGCGAGCGCGTAGAATTCGCCGTAAAGCTGCCGGGTTCGACCGACGGAGAGTCTGTATGGCTGCCGATAGATTCAAAATTCAATGCCGATAAATATGTAAAACTGCAAAGCGCCTATGACAGCGGCAGCAAAGAGGATATTCTTGCAGCCAAAAAGGAGCTTGCAGCGGCAATTAAGAAAAATGCAAAGGATATACGCGACAAATATGTATCCGTACCGTATACAACGGGCTTTGCCATTATGTTCCTGCCGTTCGAGGGACTGTATGCCGAGGTTGTCAGCGGAGGTCTGGTTGAGGAGCTGCAGAGGGACTACGGCATTAACATTGCAGGCCCTTCGACAATGGCAGCAATGCTGAATTCACTGCAGATGGGCTTCCGGACCCTTGCGATTCAGAAGCGCAGCGACGAGGTATGGAAAACTCTGTCCGCGGTCAAAACGGAATTCGGGAAATTCGAGGACGCACTTGCCGCAACGCAGAATCGTCTGCATCAGGCAGATAACGAGCTGGAAAAGCTTGTAGGAGTGCGCACAAGGGCGATAAACCGCCGTCTGAAGGAAATAGAAACCATCGACCCGACTGAAAGCGCAAAGCTGCTGGGGGATGGGGAAAACTAAAACACAAATTTATTGGGCGCGTCCGTTGCGTAATCGCAAAGGAAAAACGGAGGGACTGTGATTATTTCACAGCCCCTTTTTTGTTATTCCGTCAGTGCCCTGACTGCATCCCTGATAGTCCGGACACCGATTATTTTTATGTCGGCGCCCTCGGGCAGCACAATGTCCTTTGCATTGTGGTAGGGCATGATGCATTTTCCGAATCCCAAACGTGCAGCTTCATTCACACGCTGGGAGGCTCTGCTGACTGCGCGTATCTCTCCGGTAAGACCGACCTCTCCGAATGCAAGCACATCCTCCGGAACGATTATATCTTTGAGGCTGCTGACAAGTGCAAGCGCAACCGCAAGGTCGGCTGCAGGCTCGTCAAGTCTGAGACCGCCGATTACATTTACATATGCGTCAAGGCTTGAAAAATAATAGCCGCACCGCTTTTCGAGAACCGCCAGAAGCATCGACATGCGGTTGTAGTCAAAGCCCGTGGACATACGCCTTGCATTGCCGTAGCCGGAATTTGTGACAAGTCCCTGTATTTCTGCAAGGATAGGCCGGCTGCCCTCCATAGTACAGGCAACGCATGTTCCGCTGACGTTTTTCGGTCTGCCGGAAAGCAGCATCAGCGACGGGTTTTCAACCTCGCTCAGTCCGGTGTCTCCCATACGGAAAACGCCGATTTCATTTGTTATGACATCTGTTTGTCGCCCTCGAAATACAGCACTGCGTCAACAATATGCTCGAGCACCTTCGGACCTGCTATGGCTCCGTCCTTGTTTACGTGACCTACAACAATGCACGGCAGGTCAAGGGATTTGCAGGTACGCATAAGGATATTCGTACATTCTCTGACCTGAGTAACGCTGCCGGGGGAGGATGAAAGCTCCTTGAGATTCATTGTCTGAATGGAATCGACCATAACAAGGTCGGGCTTTTCAGTCTGAATGCTGTCCGCAACGGCAAGTACATCCGTTTCCGTCATAACATAGAGGTTTTCGCAGTTTACACCGAGCCTTGACGCACGCAGCTTTATCTGACGCTTCGATTCCTCGCCTGAAATATATAGAATTTTCAGTATCTTTCCAAGATGAGCGCATATCTGCAGCAGTATGGTGGATTTGCCTATTCCGGGATCTCCGCCGAGCAGCACAAGCGAGCCCTTTACAATTCCGCCGCCGAGTACCCTGTCAAGCTCTCCGGAGCCTGTATAATAGCGCTGCTCGTCCTCGGTCGATATCTGAGTTATAGGCACTGCAGGAGCAGCCGGTCTTGCCGGACGCACTGAGGTGCTTTTGTTTGTTACGCTTTCGCGAAGCTCCTCGCTCATTGTATTCCAGTCGCCGCAGCCTGGGCATTTGCCGAACCATTTTGCGCTTTCATAGCCGCACTGCGAGCATACATATAGTGATTTTGCCTTTCCTGCCATTTCTGATTCTCCCTTGTTTTACTTTGCTTCAAGTATTCCGCACATTATTGCGAATGCCATTTTGCTGCGGTATTCCTCGTCCGCCAGCATTTTTGCCTCCTGCTCGTTGGAAAGAAAACCGCATTCCACGATAACCGCAGGCACCGTTGCATGGGACAGGATATATACCGTCCCGTCGTCGGTTTTAAGCTCCCTTTTGTTGTCGTTTTGCAGCAGTCCCGTTACCGAGCGTCGTATGCTTTCTCCGAGCTGCAGACTTGCCGGATCATTTTTCGAGCAGAAAATCTGCGTTCCGCTGTATTTGCTCTGCTCGAATTTATTCTGATGGATGCTGACAAGTATATTGCTGCTGTCGGAGTTGATGATCTTTGTACGGCTTTTCAGGTCATCGACCTTGCGCTCGCGCACGGTATTTCCCTTTCCGAGGGAGATGTCGCTGTCTCTTGTCATTACAACATTGCAGCCTGCCGCAGTCAGCATATCGCGAAGCCGCAGCGCAATATCAAGATTGATATCCTTTTCAAGCAGTCCGTTGGCCTGCGCTCCTCCGTCCTCTCCGCCGTGGCCGGCATCTATCACGATAGTTGCAGCAACTTCCGTGCCGGCGGTCAGCGTCTGCGTTTCGTCCTGCTGCATAAGCGATTCGTACAGCAGCGATCCGAACAGAAACACCGCAAGCAGGCATGCCGACCATCTGATGTATACCTTCAGCTTTTCCACACTATCACCCCATAAAGCCTATGCACGGCTGCATTCATTAATGCACGGGGAACATGAGAACAGGGCTGCACTGCAGCCCTGTGATGGTTTTATTCGGTTTCTGAAATATCCTGTGCTGCGGCAGGAACGGGCATCTCCTTGGGATATTCGATCTTCGGAACTGCGTTTTTCGGATCTGAATAATCCATTTCGTCGTCCATCGGCAGGGAATTCTTTTTGTAGAATTCCTCCTTGATCTCGATAAGGTTATCAAGGCTTCTGCAAAGACGAAGATAAACATTTTCGAGCCTGTCGTCAAGAGTTATTGTGCCGATTTTGATATCTCTGCGAAGATAGGTGAGATCCTCGCGGAAAAGTCTGATTTCCTTTTCGATATCGTCGATCAGCATGATCGTATCCATTGCCTTTTCCTGAGCTTCATCTATTACTCCGTGAGCACGAAGCTCCGCCTTCATCTTTATGCGGACTATGCTTTCCTGAAGCTCGTCATAGCGTTTTGCCTTAATCATAAGGGAATCGCACTGCTCCTGCAGACGGCGCTTTTCGTCCAGACGCTGATCCAGTTCTTTCTGATACGCTTCTATGTCGTTTTCACGCTGTCCCTGTGCTTCAGCAAGCCGCATCTGTGTTTCCTGCAAAGATCTGTACAAAGCATTCCTCGCTGCGGTCATTTCTATCAGCGCAATACTCTTTTCGGTAAGCTGAAGCTCAGCCTCCTCGAATTTCCGCTGCCAGAATTCTATTTTTTCTTCCGGGGTTAGCTTCGAATCAGTGATAACCGTGGTTTCTTCCGTCTGCTCTGCGGCATCGGCTGCCATGGCGTCACTGACTATTGTTTCTGTCTTTTCAAGCTGCTCTGTGATCTCTGCCATATTACACACCTCGTTTTGGGGGATATAAATAAATTATACATAGTTTTTAGTAAAAAATCAATAATTTTCGCTAATTTTTTTCGTGATATGTGAATATTTTCCAAAATCAAGGAGAAAACTCATCAAAATTACAGCAGTTATCAGACAATTCTCTTGAAAGCTTTTTCCATTTCATATTTTGTCATAAAGAAATAGATTGGTCTGCCGTGGGGGCAGGTGCGGATCTCCGGATTTCTTTCAAGCTCGAGCGCAAGCTCTATCAGTTCGTCGTCAGTGCTGACATTTCCTGCCTTTATTGCTGCGCGGCAGGCGGTATTTGCGATAATCCAGTCCATTTTTTCGCTGATTATAACTTTTTTGTGGCGGCACAGATAGTCCGCTATTTCGGAAAACTCCCGGGATACCTCAAGCTTGTCCATAAATACCGGTACCGAGCGCACGAGTATCGTTTTGTCGCCGAATGCGTCCACCTCGAAGCCTGCGCCAAGCAGGGCATCCTTGTTTTCGAGCACAATGCGGCATTCTTCGGCATCCATGGAAACTGCAACAGGCTCCAGAAGGTACTGCGCAGCCTTTCCGTCTGAACCGGCTTTCAGCCGCTCATACAGCAGCCGTTCGTGAGCTGCGTGCTTGTCGATGAACATAAGCCTGTCGCTGTCATATTCGAGGATGATATATGTCGAAAAAGCCTGACCTATGTAGCGGAAGGGGACGGGCATGTCCTCCTCGTCAACTATCCTTGCCTGAGCGTTAGTTCCGTTTTCCTCCACGGCAGGAGCTTCGGGCTGTGTTAATGTTTCCGGTTTTGGCGGGATTTCCTCAGCGTTATCGGGTGCAGAGGAAGTGTCAGGATTTTGCACTTCTTCCTTTTCGGGTACCGGCGGCAGACCGTCATCGTCGCTGCTGTCTGTAACAGGCGGTTTTACGGGTGCCTTGTCACTTTCGTCAGCGATATCCTCAATTTCAATGATATGCCGTGCCTTTGGCAGGGCATTTCTGACTGAAGCGTCGAGCGCAGAGGCGAAAATACCGGTGTAGCCTGTCCTGACGTCGGACATAACGGCGCTTTGTTTCGCTCTGGGCGGCATATATACGGGTATGTCGTCGTCAGCTGAAGAAGACCTGTTTTTCAGAGCATCCGGCAGAACGCTCTGGGATGCATTTGCAAATGAAAAGGCGGGCTGTTCTGCACGGTCAACCGGCGGCGCCATGTGACGTGGGTCTGCTGTGCGTGCGGCGGTGCCTTCGTTTCTTGGGTCGTATTTCATGACGGCGCTGTTGACAGCATGGTATACACTTTCATATACCGGCGATTCGTTTGTAAAGCGCACCTCAAGCTTTGCCGGGTGCACGTTTACATCCAGCATGGAGCAGTTCATCTCAAGACGCAGAACACAGGACGGGAATTTCCCGGTCATAACGGAGCCTCTGTACGCCTGCTCCAGGGCCGCCATGCCCGTTTTGGTGCGGACATACCTTCCGTTTATGTAGAACATCTGCATTGACCTGTTCGCCTTGACGGAGGAAACGGGCTTTGTTACGAAGCCGTCAACATGTATCCCTCCGAGTGTATAATCCACTTCGATAAGGCTGTTGAAGAAGCTTTTTCCGAAAACCTGATAAACGGCAGTGGCAAGATTTCCGTCGCCCTGGGTTTTCAGCACCTGTTTTCCGTCGCGTATCAGAGTAAAGCTTATCTCCGGATGTGACAGGGCTATCCTGTCCATGAGAGTTGAAACGGCATTGCCTTCGGAAACGTCCTTTTTCAGGAATTTCATTCTTGCCGGGACATTGTAGAATATATCGCGCACGATTATCGTTGTGCCATCCGGACAGCCGGCAGGGGAGAAGTCCCTTTCTTCACCGCCCTCAATAACGTAGCGCGTGCCGGTGCTGCTGCCGCGGCTTTTTGTGATAAGCTCAACCTTTGCGACGGCGCAGACCGATGCAAGAGCCTCGCCGCGAAATCCCAGCGTGCCGATAGCGTCCAGGTCATCGGCAACGGATATCTTGCTTGTCGCGTGGCGCAGGAAGGCTTTTTTTACGTCGCCCTCGTCTATGCCGCAGCCGTTGTCGGTCACACGCATGAAGGTAGTACCGCCGTTTTGTATTTCAACGATGATGCTCCGTGCACCTGCGTCTATGCTGTTTTCAACAAGCTCCTTTATCACTGAGGAGGGTCGCTCGATTACCTCTCCGGCGGCGATAAGCTCTGCTATATTTTTGGGTAGAACGTTGATTACGGGCATATTGCATCTCCTTGTGTCAGAGCAGTTTTATCAGCTCAAACAGAATATTCATTGATTCCATGGGTGTGAGGGTATTGATGTCAAGCCCTCTCAGTCGCTTTTCTATAGGCGTTTCCTCAGGGATAAGGGCAAGCTGAGGCTCGTCCTCCGTCTTTTTCCTCTGAGTACGCTGTGCCTGTCCGCTTTCAAGCTGAGAGAGTATTTTTTTCGCCCTTGCAATTACGCTGTCGGGGAGTCCTGCGAGCTTTGCGACCTCTACGCCGTAGCTGTCGTCCGCTGCACCCGGGATTATCCTGCGCAGGAAGGTGATATCATCTCCGCGCTTTATCGCAGCTATATTATAATTCTTAACGCCTGAAAGCTTGTCCTCAAGCACAGTCAGCTCGTGGTAATGTGTGGCGAACAGGGTCTTTGCCCCGAGCTTTTTCGTGTCCGCTACATATTCAAGAACGGCGCGGGCAATGCTCATGCCGTCGTAGGTCGATGTACCTCTGCCTATCTCGTCAAGGATGAGCAGGCTGTCACGGGTCGCGTTTTTAAGTATATATGCGACCTCGTTCATTTCCACCATGAAGGTCGACTGACCCGTTGAAAGGTCGTCGGATGCGCCGATTCTCGTGAATACCCTGTCAACGACGGGCAGGTCTGCGCTTTTTGCCGGAACAAATGAGCCCATCTGTGCCATAAGGATGATAAGCGCGTTCTGGCGCATGTAGGTCGATTTACCGGACATGTTGGGACCGGTGATGATAGCGACCCTGTTGTCGTTCATATCCAACAGTGTGTCATTCGGCACAAAGCGGTCGCCGGTTACAAGCCTTTCCACAACGGGATGCCGTCCGTCCGTTATGCGTATTATGCCCTTTGTGTTGAGAGTGGGGCAGCAGTAATCGTTTTCAAAGGCAGCCTGGGACAGCGAGGCAATAACGTCCAGCGCGGCAACAGATGAAGCGGAAACAGAAATCCTGTCCACAGCGGCAGCAACCTTGTTTCGCACTGCCTCGAACATTGCATATTCAATTTCGCAAACCCTGTCCTTGGCGCCGAGTATGCGTCTTTCAAGATTTTTAAGCTCCTCGGTAATATATCTTTCGCCGCCGGTCAGCGTCTGTTTGCGTATATAGCTGTCCGGCACCATGTTCTTGTATGAATTGGATACCTCTATGTAATAGCCGAAAACGCGGTTGTAGCCTATTTTCAGCTTGGGTATTCCCGTTTTTTCGCGCTCTCTGGCTTCAATTCCTGCCATAAGCTCGCTGCTGTGGTCCATATCGTGGCGCAGCTCATCAAGCTCACGGGAAATGCCTTCGTTTATCATTCCGCCCTCGCGCACGGAAAACGGCGGCTCCGGAACAATGGTTTCGTCGATTAGCTTTGTTATGTCGTCAAGCGTGTCTATTTTTTCATAACAGTTTTTCAGCATTGCGCTCTGCGCGGTGCGGATGCTTTCGCGTACAGAAGGAAGCCTTTCCAGAGCTGCACAAAGTGAGCGCAGCTCGCGCGCATTGGCTGAACCGTAAACGACCCTTGTGATGACCCTCTGGATGTCGAACATGCCCGTAAGGCAGTCCTGCAGTTCGCCGCGCATGCGAACGTTTTCAAAAAGCTCCGATACAGCGCTCTGACGTCTTGTTATGCCCGAAAGGGACATCAGCGGTTTTTCTATATAAGCCTTGATAAGGCGCTTTCCCATTGAGGTTTTTGTGTGGTCGAGTACTGCAAGCAGGGATGCCTCCTTGTTTTTGCTGTTGAGCGGCTCGGTCAGCTCCAGATTGCGTCTTGTATTGTAATCAAGCTGCACAAACTGATTACCGCTGTAGACCTCTATATTCCTTATGCGTTCAAGTCCGGTTTTCTGCGTTTTTCTGAGATATACGAGCAGTGCACCGAGTGCGCTGACGGTTTGCGTCATGCCGTCAAGCCCCAGCTCGGACAGTTCCAGTCCGAAATGTGCCGAAACCGTTTTGCAGGCGTCGGCAAATGCGAATTCCTCGTCGTCCGGCATATTGACGCATGCGGAAAGCTTGTCCTTGATAAACGGGGCAAGCGTTTTGAAGCGCACCGTTTCCCCGCCGATGAGAAGCTCACGGGGGGAGAATTTCAGCAGCTCGTCCTTGACGGAGCTTTCAGCGTCCTGCTCGCTGATGAGTGTCGCAAAAAGCTCACCTGTGCTGACGTCACAGAACGCCATGCCGGTCTGGTTTTTCTGAGTATATACAGAGCAGATGAAATTGTTGCTGCCCTCGTCGAGCATGCTTTGCTCCATGACCGTGCCCGGTGTGATAACGCGGATAACGTCGCGCCGCACAAGCTTTTTGGTTTTGGATGGATCCTCGGTCTGCTCGCAGATCGCCACCTTGTAGCCCTTTGCAATGAGCCTTGCTGCATAGTTTTCGTAGGAATGGAACGGTACTCCGCACATCGGAGCACGCTCCGGCAGTCCGCAGTCCTTTCCCGTCAGGGTAAGCTCCAGCTCCTTTGAGGCGGTAAGGGCGTCCTCGAAGAACATTTCGTAAAAGTCACCGACCCTGAAAAATACGATCGCATCCTTATATTTTTCCTTTATCTGTCTGTACTGCTGCATAAGCGGCGATAGCTCCGACATGAATTCACTCCCCATTCAGAAAATATTATCAAAACAGCGCAGCCGGAAGCCCGACTGCGCGGATAGTATCAGCCGCAGCCGCCGCAGGAGCTGCACTGACCTGAGCAGGAGGACGGGTAGTAATCCGTTGTTTCGGGATCCTCGCCGTCGGCGCTCTGGCTGATAATTGCAATAACACGGTTGAGAATACCGTCGATTTCGTCCTTTGCATCATTGTAGCCTATCATATGCTCATTGGACATGACAGCGCCGTAAAGCTTTCTCATTTCTGCGTTTTTCTGACGTACAAGCTCGTCGTCCCTTTCGCCGTCAGCCTTTGCGCTTTCGGATGAAGCCTCAACTCTTACGAGGTTGAAGTCTGTAATGAGCTTCTGCAGGGTTTCGTCCTCGTCTGCAGCCTGACGCGCAATGCTGAATCTGATGTATTCGTCGCTCTTCTGCATTGCAGCTCCGAGCTCTCTTGCAAGTGTGATGATATCCTTGTTTTCCATGATTATTCCTCCGTTTGGTTTTTATTTTACTTTGCCCCTGAGTATCCAGTTTCTTGCCTCGGTAATTTCTGCATTCTGGAATGTACCGATAAGCTCAGCCGGGGCGCAAAGCTCAACAACAATATTATTCTGTGTACGGGCGTTCAGCACACCCTCGCGCGCCTGCTCCTCTACAAGCACTCTGTACTGCTTACCGACCATATCCGCGCACCTTTTTGCTGCGATTCCCTCCTGCAGCTTCAGAAGTCTTCCCATACGCTCCGCCTTTTCCTCGTGGGTAACGGGGTCGTCGAATTTTGCTGCCGGAGTTCCTACTCTCTTTGAATAAATGAAGGTGAATAGGGAGGTAAAGCCAACCGTTTCGATAAGCTTCAGCGTGCCCTGGAAATCCTCCTCGGTTTCTCCCGGGAAGCCGACAATGACATCGCTGGTAATAGACAGGTCGGGTATTTTCTTTTTCGCATAATCAACGATGTCCAGATATTTTTCCACTGTATAGCGGCGGTTCATGAGCTTCAGCAGCCTGTCGCTGCCGCACTGGAACGGAAGATGCAGGTGGTTGCAGATTTTCGGATTTTCCGCCATGACATCGATCATTTCCTTTGAAGCGTCCTTCGGGTGCGAGGTCATGAAGCGCACCTGAAAGTCTCCGTCGATGGCTGCAACATCGTGCAGAAGCTGCGGAAAGCGAACATCTGTTTCAAGCCCCTTGCCGTAGGAATTGACATTCTGCCCGAGAAGGGTAATGTCCTTATATCCT
>ONAX01000006.1 GCA_900315875.1 uncultured Eubacteriales bacterium
ATAAGAAAGAGTTCGATGGGGCGTTTCTGTATTATTATTTATTCTTTTTTATTTATTCTTTATTATTTAACCGGCGTGCCGCCTTACGGCGCACAGTGTCCCCAACTACTTAGTAAAAATTGCGATCAGCTAACCTCCCCCATACTCATCAGAGCGTAACGGAGTGTAGCGAACAGCGCAATTTGAGAGCGCAGGCACTGCGCCTCTCCCGGCGGTCGCTATTTTTTCAGGAGTTCGAGTCCCGTCCCGCGCTCGTAGAAACATCTTTTTCAGTACCTTTAGAAAATGAAAATCCTGTCACGCAAGTGGCAGGATTTCTGCTTCAGTATTATTCATTTTTAAGTTTTAAGTTTTCAGTCTTAAGTCAAACGTGGCAGGATTTTCTGAATAATACTGAAAACTGAAGACTGAAAAAATTGGTTAGCTTTGACCGCTTGCCGCCAAAGCTGAATAAACCACAAGTTCAGTACCACAGGGGCTTATGAAATAATCAGCCCAGTTTTTTCAAGGCTTTGACGTATTGATTTCTGACACCGTTTTCTGTTTCGGATTCACAGATGTCCCTTATCTGCTGCACAAGTTCGCTTTCAGAATAGCGTTTCAGAACGATAATCCTCGATAGGGCGTATGCGCTGCTCCAGCGCACCACAGTGCCTTCATTTTCTGTATTGACAAGCAGCGCAGCAATGGCGTCGTCAAGCTGATCCGGATAGGTCGATGCCATATTACCGACAATTCTTGAAGCTTCACGCTTGCAGGAATTATTATCCGAAAGAATATACTTTTTTGCAAAATTCAGATATTCTGCACCAATTGCGCTTTCCTTCTGCCCGCTGATAAACTCGACGGCTTCAAGAAAGGTTGCGATCTGTTTGTCCTTCAGCATTTCAAGTTCCTTGACGGATTCATTAAGGGAAAAATCGCCTTTCTGAATAATCCGGACAATCACTTCACGCGCCTCTGTTTTTTTGATGTTTCTCTGATTCAGAATTTCAACTACATTCGTAATATGACCTCCCGGGTTTATGACCTGTAATACGGATATTATAATTATAATCCGGAAAAATACGCAAGTCAATGACAGCCTGCAAATTAAAAAGCACAGACTATGCTGTCTGAGACAGGAAATACTCCGGAAAAGACAGAACGCAGAGAACTGATTTACAAGGCTGACTGAAAGGCTGAAATATGATATTCAGAAGCCGATACTATATAATGTAAAATATTTCCGAAAAAATTCTTTTTAAGAGCGGATTTTTTTCTTGACAAGCCCCACACTTTGTGGTATGATATTAGTACCTCAGAAGGGGTTTATTTTTTTGTGCCTCTTTGAGGGAGGCTAAATTATTCCGAAATACCGGGAGGTGCCGTCATGAGAGTAAAAATTACACTAGCCTGCACAGAGTGCAAACAGCGCAACTACAACACAATGAAAAACAAAAAAAATGACCCGGACAGACTTGAAATGAACAAGTACTGCAGATTCTGCAAGAAGCATACTCTGCACAAAGAGACCAAGTAAGGGAGCGGGAGGATAGCTATGGCAAAGAAAAAAGCGCCTGAAAAAAAGCCTAATGTCTTCAAAAGAGCGTTCAAGGCTGTTGCTAAATTCATCCGTGAAACCAAAGCTGAGATCAAGAAGATCGTATGGCCGACACTCAAGCAGACATTCAAGAATACAGGACTTGTACTTCTTGCAATGCTCGTTGTCGGAATCGTGATTTTCGGTCTTGACTATGGTCTTGAAGCATTGTTCGGACTCGTTATGAATGTTGCGGGAACTTGATTTTAAGCAGGAGGAGATATCTATGGCAGAAGACCTTCTTCAGGGCAATAACACTGCGAACAGCAAGAGTGAGACTGCCCAGGAAGCAAAATGGTATATTGTACATACATATTCCGGCTACGAAAACAAGGTACTGACAACACTCAAACAAAAGGTGGAAAACATGGGACTTTCCGACCAGATACGGGATGTGGTCATACCCGTTGAAAAGGTGCGCGAGGTCGTCAGAAAAAGGGTAAAGGGCAAGGATGGCAAGTTTATCCGCGAGGAGGACGGAAGCTACCGCGAAGAGGATACAGAGGTAATTACTGAGTATAAAATTTTCCCGAGCTACGTTTTCATCAGGATGATAATGTCCGACGACAACCAGAATGTTGTACGTTCGGTGCGTGGATGCACCGGCTTTGTCGGCCTTAATATGATGAACGCGACTGAAAAGGTCGATGGTGTTATAATACACAATGCTCCACCTGCCTTGTCGGATGACGAGGTGCGAGAACTCGGTCTTGAAGCAGGAGAAACGGATGCTCCGGCAGAGATCCGCTTCAGATTCAAGGTCGGCGATACAGTCCGCATTATCGGACAGTATTGTCCGTTTGAGGATCCTGTCTGCGTAGTCGAATCAATCGACGAAGAAAACAATACTGTGACCGTCATGGGTAACATGTTCGGACGCAGAATACCTGCAGATCTGCCGGCAACGGACGTTGAGGCAGTCCAGTAAGCAGGAAGAAAAGCTGATAACGGTTTGCCGTTATTGATAGAGGGATTTTTCCCTCGTGGGAGGAAGCGGAAAAATTCATGATGTCCGCTCCGTAAATACCACGAATTTTGGAGGTGCAAAGAAAATGGCTCAGAAGGTAACAGGCTTGATTAAGCTCCAGATACCTGCCGGTAAAGCTACTCCGGCGCCGCCGGTCGGACCTGCATTAGGTCAGCACGGTGTAAACATCAGCGCGTTCACAAAGGAATTCAACGAGCGCACTAAGAAGGACGCAGGTCTTATCATCCCCGTAGTTATTACGGTATATGCAGACCGTTCGTTCACATTCGTTACAAAGACTCCGCCCGCAGCAGTTCTCATCAAGAAGGCTTGCGGTATTGAAACGGCGTCAGGCGAACCCAATAAGAAGAAGGTTGCCAAGATTACCCGCGCACAGGTACAGCAGATCGCAGAGCAGAAGATGCCCGATCTTAACGCTGCATCCGTAGAAGCTGCTGCGTCTATGATCGCAGGTACAGCCCGCTCAATGGGTATCGAGGTAGTAGACTGATAACCCGGGTGGGAGGAAATAATCCGATTTTACCACTCTACAGGGAGGATAACAATGAAACACGGTAAGAAATATGTCGAGGCTGCAAAGCTTATCGACAAGACAAAAGCTTATGACGCCAAAGAGGCGATCGATACCTGTCTCAAGACAGGAACAGCTAAGTTTGACGAGACTGTTGAGCTTCATGTAAAGCTCGGCGTTGACTCACGTCATGCTGACCAGCAGGTAAGAGGCGCAATCGTTCTTCCGAACGGCACAGGTAAGACTGTACGCGTACTCGCAATCTGCAAGGGTGACAATGTTGCAAAGGCTCAGGAAGCCGGCGCAGAGTTTGTTGGTGCTGAGGAATTCACAACAAAGATCCAGAACGAGGGCTGGACCGATTTCGACGTTCTTATCACAACACCTGATATGATGGGTCTTGTAGGTCGTCTCGGTAAGATCCTCGGTCCGAGAGGTCTTATGCCTAACCCGAAGGCAGGCACCGTTACTCCTGACATCGCAAGAGCTGTCAAGGAGGCTAAGGCAGGTAAGATTGAGTATCGTCTGGACAAGACAAACATCATTCACTGCCCGATCGGTAAGGTTTCCTTCGGTACAGATAAGGTTGAGGAGAACTTCAACGCTCTTATCGGTGCTATTATCAAGGCTAAGCCTGCTGCTGCAAAGGGTCAGTACATCCGTTCCTGCACCGTTGCTACAACAATGGGTCCTGCAGTAAAGATCAACCCTGCAAAGATCAGCGGAGCTGTCTGATTATAAAATATATCAGAAATATAGCTTGACAAACGCATGCTTGCATGCTATAATACTTATTGCTGCCGTCAAAGACAGCAGGTGTCCAAATGGACGTAAGAGGTTTCCCGCCTGCCGAGATCGCAAAAATAACTGATTCAGTGTATTTGTGCGTCTTCTCGGAAAAAGGGAGGGCGCATTTTTGCGTCATATTCTAAGGAGGTGAAAGATCTTGCCCAGCCAGAAGGTTTTAGAGCAGAAGCAGCAGGTTGTTAACGACCTTGCTGAAAGAATTCAGGGCAGTGTTGCAGGCGTTATCGTTTCTTATGATGGTATCACTGTTGAAGAGGATACAAAGCTTCGTCGTGAGCTCAGAGAAGCAGGCGTTAAGTACACTGTTGTAAAGAACACCCTGATAAAGAGAGCTGCTGATAAGGCAGGACTCAGCGGAATTGACGATGTACTCAACGGTACTTCGGCTATCGCTACAAGTGAAGAGGATTATGTTGCTGCTGCACGTATTCTTCAGAAGTTTGCTGACGGTCACAAGACATTCAGCATTAAGAGCGGTTATCTCGATAACGAGGTTATCAGCCTCGAAAAGATCGAGAGCCTTGCAAAGCTGCCGAGCAGAGAGGTTCTTCTCGCAAACGTACTCGGTGCATTCCAGGCTCCCATCGCATCCTTCGCAAGAGCAGTTCAGGCTATTGTCGACAAGAGCGGCGAAGCTCCTGCTGCAGAGGAAGCACCGGCAGAAGCTGCTGAAGCTTAATTATTATTACTGAATTTTAACATTTGGAGGTAAACTATCATGGCATCAGAAAAGGTTACTAACATCATTGAAGAATTAAAGGGTCTTACAGTTCTCGAGCTTTCAGAGCTTGTTCACGCTGTTGAGGATGAGTTCGGCGTAAGTGCTGCTGCTGCTGTTGCTGTTGCTGCTCCCACAGAGGGCGCTACTGCTGCTGAGGAGAAGACAGAGTTCGATCTCGTTCTTAAGTCAGCTGGCGCTGAGAAGATCAAGGTTATCAAGGTTGTTCGTGAGATTACCGGTCTTGGTCTGAAGGACGCTAAGGCTGTTGTTGATGAGGCTCCGAAGACACTGAAGGAAGCTATCAGCAAGGAAGACGCTGAAGGCTACAAGGCTAAGCTCGAAGAGGTTGGCGCTGAGGTTGAAATCAAATAATTTAAGCCCTGCTTGATTATTTATTTCATAAGTGTATTTAGGAGGTGCAGTCATGGCAAAGTGTGATATCTGCAATAAGGGAGTTACCTTTGGTATTAAGGTTTCTCACTCACATAGACGCTCTAACAGAGCTTGGAAGCCCAACGTTGTCAAAGTTAAGGCTATCGTGAACGGCTCACCCAAGAGAGTTAATGTATGCACCCGCTGCCTGCGTTCAGGCAAGGTTCAGAGAGCAGTCTGATTTACTTAATAAAAAGGCTCCGGGTTGCCCGGGGCTTTTTTGTATTTATCCGGATAAGACAGGAGTGAAATCTGATGCGTATTGCTATATGTGATGATGAAAGACATTTTCTTGATGATTTTACCGTAATAATGGACAGGCTATATAAAAGCCTTGATATAATTATTGACAAGTTTACGGATGGGGCAAGCTTGCTCAAGGCATATGATAATGTGCCCTATGATATTGTTTTTCTCGATATTGAAATGCCCGGAATGGATGGAATATATCTTGCAAATATACTTCGCGGGAAAAGTGAGGATGTGTTTATTGTTTTTCTGACAAGTCATATCGAATATGCCCTGAAGGGTTACGAGGTCAATGCGCTTCGGTATCTTACAAAACCTGCAACTGAGCTGGCAGTCAGAGAAGTAATTGACTACGTACTTAAAAAACAGAATAATATGAAAAGTCTGTGGTTGAAAACCAGTGACGGTGATCAGAAAATACTGATTAATCATATTATTTTTCTTGAAGCACAGGATCAGAAGGTTATAATCAATACCATAAACGGAAAAATTGAAATTCGTTCAAAGCTGAATGATTTTGAATCCAGACTGAAAAACGATGGCTTTTTCCGTATTCACAGAAGTTATCTTGTTTCACTATCAAAGGTAATGGCTTTTGTGGGCAGAGATATTACTATGTCAGACGGCACCGTTCTTCCGGTTGGTCGAACAAAGGAAAACGAATTCAAAGCTGCACTTATGTCATATGTCGGCAGGGAGGCGTTCTGATTTGGATCTTGAGACGATTTTGTTTTTTCTGGTAGGTACGATCGTTTTTCTCTTTTCCTTTTCCTGCACTGCATCTTTTGTCAGATGTTTTATTGATGATACTTTCAGAATTACAGTTTTAAAGATGCTGTTATCAATACTTATCAGTATGGCTGCTATTGTAGTACTAGGTCTGTTAGTAATGTCAAAAAATGATCTGTTGACTGTCCTGTATATATGCTTGTTATCATTGTTATTAGTCGCGGAGTATCTCGTGCTTCTTTACAGGGAATATGCATCTGTAAAGTATTATCTGAAAGGAATTCTATCGTTTTTTATTATTTCGCTGATAATAAATGTCTATGTAGTTATCCTGACGTTGGTATTTTTACCTCTTGTTATGTATGATTTTAATATATATCTTTTAGAAGTTGTTCCTTTTGTTTTTATTGCTTTTAAGATTATACCGTCTGTTTTTCTCTATTTTCGTATTATCCGGAAAAAGCTATTTCTGAAAATGCGGGTACGGGACGGTTTGTTTTCTGTATTTATTTTTTTCATTTGTATTTATCATGCATTTATCCCATTGATATTTGAATTTATAAATTCTGACTCGGGCGATTATTCCGTAGAGTCATTAATGATTTTATATGTTATCAAGGCATTTTCATTCATTCTTATGGTAACAATACTTGTTCTTCAGCTCGGAGTGAGACTGTCGGTATTTTACAGCCAGGAAAGCCGTAATATGGAACGTTTTCTGGAGTTGGAGCTCGCAGCATCGCGCGCGTATAAAAACGCACAAGAGGAAACAAGAGCCTTCCGCCATGATATCAACAATAATCTCAGTGTTATTTCCTCTCTTATGCAGCAAAAGAAATACGATCAGGCTGAGGAATATGTCAATACCCTGCGCGGCAATATTTCCGCTTTATCGCCCTCAGTGGTCACAGGAGATGAAATGCTGGATTCTCTTCTTTCCGCTAAAAAGTCGGAATGTGACAGGTCGGGGATTGACTTCAGAATTAACGGTGCTGTTGAGGGAGGCCTTGGATGGAATGCTGTTGATATCTGCTCTGTATTTGCCAATGCCATGGACAACGCAATAGAGGCATGCAGCCAGTTGCCGCCGGATCATCCGAAAAGAATCGAATTATCATTCCGGAAAACCGATTTTCAGCGTATAATTACCATTAAAAACAGTATTGCTGCTCCGGTGGATTGTTCAAAATTTGAAGAACGTTATACGTCAAAAAAGGACAAGGGAATGCACGGCTATGGTATAAAAAACATAAGGACTGCGGTCGAACATTACGGGGGCATGACACAGTTTTCAAGTACCGAAAGCGAATTCACCCTGACTATTCTCCTTATGTCTCAGGGAGTCAATGCTGTCAAAAAGAAACGCAGGAAAAAATGATTATTTTCGACAATTAAACATTCTTTTTGCAGTTCACGACAAATTTGATGCTGTTCACGACGTTTTACAACATAAGTTTTTCCATTAATGTTATACTACAATCACAGCAGGAGAGAGAAACAACCTGCGTAAGATAATAATAAATGGAGGAATTATAATGGGTAAGATTTTTTGTAGAAATTGTGGAGCACAGGTAGAGGATACTGAAGTATATTGCATGAATTGTGGAGCTAAAATTCCCTCGACACCGACTGTACCGGTCATGAATGCGCCAGTTCAGCCTATGCCGGCAAAGAAGAAGGTAAACCCGCTGGTGGTTATCGTACCGGTTATTGCTGGTGTGGCTGTCCTTTCCATAGCGTCTGCGATATTACTTCCTTCTATTCTGAAGATTCAGGGTCCTGTGGCAGATAACAGTATTGTGGCAACTGAATCCTCGTCATTTAATAAAGAGGAAAAGAAGGCGCCGTCAGAAAGCTCTGCATCCTTATATGAGGAAAGTTCATATTACAATGAACCGTCAAAATATGCAGATAACGATGATGATTATCATGAGTATTCTCCCAGCAGTAAAGTACAGGCTGCACCAAGTTATCCCGATACATGTGAGCTTGCACTGTGGGTAAAGATTGAACATAATATTAAATTTGCAAAATACGATGTTGATGTATATATTGACGATAAATGGATAGCAACGCTTTCTGATAGCGAAGAGTACAATGGTACTGTAGAGCTTTCCAGGGGCAATCATACCATTAAATTCAGCCAGGCGGATGACTCTTCAAATAGTACAAGCCGAACCATAATCGCAAATGATGATCTTTCGAAATCCTTCTCTATCAAAAGAAGAGCTAAATACGATATTGTACATGGCTACGGTATTGAAGTAACAGAATCATGATGAATAAAGCAAAACTATCAAACAAAAGATAATGGAGGAAAATAAAATGGGAATGGTATATTGCATGAAATGCGGAAAACAGATAAGTGACAAGGCTCCCTTTTGCCCCGGATGCGGTGCTTCTACAGGAGTTGTTGCAGCAACCCCCCAGGCTTATGCTCAGGCTGCACCTGCTCCGGCAAAAAATAATGGTATTCTGATCATCCTTGTAGTGATCATGGCTATCGTTTTGGTTGTCGGCGGCGTTGTGGCAGCAGTTGCTATTCCGGCAACGATCGGTATAACAAACTCTGCGAATGTTCAGAATGACATGAATGCCGGCGCCAATGCAATGCTGAATCTGGATGGAAGCAATGGAAATAATGAAAACGGGGCTGTAGAAGATGATCGCTGCCTGGTTGATCTGATGGTTACTGTGGAACACAATTATAAGTTTGGTAAGTACAATGTTGATGTGGTCGTTGATGGTGAAACCGTTGCCACACTTGGTGATAAAGAAACCTTCAATCAGCAGCTTAGACTGACACCCGGTAAGCATACTTTCAGCTTCCAGGAAAACGGTAATCCTTCCAATCATACAGATGTTGCAGAAACGGTCACCGCTGATACCAGTTTTACATATTCATTGAAAAGACGTGCAGAATATGATATCTTACATGGTTACGGTATTGAAGTGAGTAAGAAATAATCTGAGGTTAAAGGAGAAATAAACATGGGATATTTCTGCAGTGAATGCGGAGCTCCGCTCAATGAACCGCTTGATTACTGTCCGGAATGCGGTGCACCGCTTAAAGCTGACAGTCAGAATACTTTTCCGGCGGGATATTTGTCCCAGTCTGCGATAATGAACGGTAATGAGCATCAGAGCGATGTTATCGCAGTATGTGCAATGCTGTTTTCCATCCTTTTGCCGCCGATCGGACTGATATTCTCTGTTATAGGACTTATTATCTACCGCAGCGGAACAAATAAGAAATTAAGTATTGTTTCACTGGTAATTTCTATCATTCTTGGAATTGTGTACGGAATAATTCTTGCAGTTGTTCTGCCGGATGTACTTAATATGATGCAGGCGGGAAATGACATGACAAGATTCTATAATGAATTCAGCAGCGTTTTCAGCTGATATGACTAACGAAGAATAAGGCTGTGTAAGTATGGTGAACAGCTATTTGATACAGTCATTTTCGTTAAAGATAAACAAGGTTCCTGCAGTGCATGATATCCAGTCTGAAATGATTGTTCGGGACTGAAAGTAAATCAAAATAAAAACAGCCGGGTCAGTTGAATGATCCGGCTGTTTTTGTTTATCGTAAATGTACTGACAAAGACCAGGCTTTTTGCTTTAGTTAATGCTGATCAGTCCTTCTTCTTTGTGTCGATCTCTTCCTTCGCCATGGCGATGAAGGCGTCAAGGCTCATGCTGCCGAGATTTGCGTTCTTTCTGGAGCGCACGGAAACTGTTCCTTCCTCAACCTCCTTGTTGCCGATAACCAGCATGTAGGGAACCTTCTCGAGCTGAGCCTCTCTGATCTTGTAGCCGATCTTTTCGCTTCTCAGGTCGCTCGTTACGCGCAGTCCTGCAGCGGCAAGCTTTGCTTCTATCTCTTTCGCCTTGTCTGCAAGGTTTTCGCTCAGCGGCATTACGCGTACCTGCTCCGGAGCAAGCCACAGCGGCAGCGCTCCGGCAAAATGCTCGAGCATGTATGCAAGAGTTCTTTCATAGCATCCGAGAGATGTGCGGTGGATGATGTAGGGCAGCTTCTTGGAATTATCCGAATCGATGTAGTACATGCCGAATTTTTCAGCAAGCAGCATGTCGATCTGTATCGTTACAAGCGTGTCTTCCTTGCCGTATACGTTCTTGTACTGGATGTCGAGCTTCGGACCGTAGAATGCAGCCTCGTCGATTCCGATCTCGTAGTCCAGACCGATATTGTCCAGAATACGCTTCATTGCACCCTGAGCGTGCTCCCACTGCTCCGCTGTGCCCTCGTATTTATTGTTGGGGTTACTGGGATCCCACTGTGAGAAGCGGAATGTGCAGTCCTCAAGAAGACCTACAGTCTCGAGGAAGTATTTTGCAAGCTCCAGACATCCGCGGAATTCCTCCTCAAGCTGATCGGGACGAATGACATAATGACCCTCGGAAATCGTGAACTGACGTACACGGATAAGACCGTGCATTTCGCCGGAAGCTTCATTACGGAAAAGTGTGGATGTCTCCGTAAGTCTCATTGGCAGCTCGCGGTAGGAGCGCTGACGGTTGAGGTATACCTGATACTGGAACGGACATGTCATAGGACGAAGGGCAAAGCATTCCTTTGTTTCATCCTCGGGATCGCCGAGCACAAACATGCCGTCAAGATAATGATCCCAGTGTCCGCTGATCTTGTAAAGCTCACGCTTTGCAAGCAGAGGCGTCTTTGTAAGCTGGCAGCCGTGCGCCTGCTCAACATCCTCTACCCAGCGCTGCAGAAGCTGAACTACTCTTGCACCCTTCGGAAGAAGTACGGGCAGTCCCTGACCGACATAGTCAACCGTCGTGAAATATTCAAGCTCTCTGCCGATCTTGTTGTGGTCGCGCAGCTTGGCTTCCTCCAGCATTTTCAGGTGATCCTCAAGCTGAGAAGCTTTGGGAAAGGATACACCGTATACGCGGCAGAGCTGTGCATTCTTGCTGTCTCCGCGCCAGTATGCTCCTGTGCATGCCGTAAGCTTAACAGCCTTTATCGGAGCAACGCTCATCAGATGCGGTCCTGCGCAAAGATCCGTGAATTCGCCCTGACGGTAGAAGCTGATAGGCTCGCCCTTGTCCGTATGCTCCTTGCAGAGCTCAACCTTGTACGGCTCGTTCATTTCCTCAAGAAGGCGTACAGCCTCGTCAGGCGGCAGCAGGAAGCGCTCAAGCTCGAAGCCCTCCTTGACGATCTTTTTCATTTCAGCCGTGATCTTTTCGAGATCCTCGGGTGAAAACGGCTTTTCTACATCGAAATCATAGTAGAAGCCGTTGTCAATTGCAGGTCCGATAGCGAATTTCGCATTCGGGAAAAGTCTCTTTACAGCCTGAGCCAGAACGTGTGAGGAAGTGTGCCAGAAGGCTTTCTTGCCCTCTACGTTGTCGAAGGTCAGAATTTCCAGTGAGCAGTCTTTTTCGATAGGCGTGCGAAGATCGCATACATTGCCGTCAATCTTAGCGGCACAGGCAGCCTTGTACAGTCCCATGCCAAGTGACTTTGCAACATCTGCAGCCGTGGTTGCACTTTCAAATTCCTTTACTACATTGTCCTTCAGTGTTACCTTGATCATAGTTTTCTCTCCTTTTTAAAATTTTATTGTGATAAGATATGTCGTGTGATGAATGCATCAAAAAACGCCCCTATGCACCAACAGATGCACAGGGGCGGGCATAGCTCACGGTTCCACCCTGATTTCAGGTCAAAGACCTCTTAGCGGCTTCATGCAATCGCAAAAGCCCGTCCTGGTAACGTAGGACATTCCGCCGCGGCTTAGGCTTAAAGGCGTTCGCCGTGGTGCTCAAAGGCGGTGTCGGAACAAATACATATGCGCCGGCTTGCAGCCGATGACCGTCGCTCTCTGTCTATGCGTGTTTCATTCCGCTTCCTTATCACTGCATTTTGTCTATAAAAATACTATAACACCTTTTCAGGATGATGTCAACACTTTTTATTTCCCGGCGGAGTGCCTGTGCTGTCAATTCGCGGCACAGTGCCTGTGCTGTCAATTCGCGGCACAGTGCCTGTGCTGTCAATTCGCGACACAGTGCCTGTGCTGTCAATTCGCGACAATCGCTCAGCTCCGCTTCGCTCTGATTGCGTACCGCTATTTGGCAGGGCCGCGTCCATAGTTAGTAGCGATTCTATTTTATCAATTAACAGCTCCCACGATCAAAGCATGAAATTCCGTGCGTACCATTACGAATAAACTAATCAGCCTGAAACCACAAAAAAGCGCTACCCTGACAAGAGATTAAATTGACTACAAATTAAGACCGCGACCAGTGAGCTTACGGCTCGCACTCAGAGCGGAATGGAGTGGAGCGACAAACGCAAATCGGGAGCGGCAGCTTGCCGCGGCTCAATAATATAGGTCAGTTATCTGTCTGCTGTCCGTAGAGTTTTCCTAATGTTGTTTCGGTCGTCAGGGTTAGAGTAGAAATATCACGCTTCGGATTTGCAGGGTCATCTTTCCAGTAAATATTTCCGTTAGTATCTGCAACAGCTTCATCAAGGAATTCCGCAGTATCCTCGGTTCCCATATAGATAAGCGCATCTCTGATCGTCCGTGATAAAGCAAATTTATGCCGTTTCACTGTGCTCTCACCTATCTCTGGAAAGAGAGGAGCATATTGTCCTTCGCTGTTTTGTCCTGAGGAATAACCACTGACGATATCCCGATAATATACCTTGCAGGAATTGTCGATCGTTGCTGCATTACTCTGTGGTATCGATGGACTTGTGTTGCTGGCAGCAATTCCCCCGATCAGCCACAGAACGAAAGCGTATGGGATAAGATACAGGATGATTGCAACAATCACAATAATAATCGGTTTTGATATTTTTTTCTTTTCCACTGCACGTACCTCCCGAATGACGAAATAATTCAGGCAGCTTATGAAGCCTTTTCAATAAATAATAAGATCTTATCTTTTATGTATCTGTCTTTTGTTTCGGGGTCAAGTTCTATTAAACCTGGTTTTCCGTGATATGTGACTGATATGGAAAAATAATCATTTATGATGTGGGAATAATCCGATTTTACATATTTCTTTTTTTGCTCTGCAACCTTATTACGGACTTCACAGATTGATTCTGTATCAGAGGAATTGTCTGAAAGAGTAAATGGCACGTTAATACTGTTTCTGACTGTTTCCTCAGCTATCTGAGCAAAGAAATCATCTTTCACTTCTTTTCTGTAATCAAGGTTGAACGGCACAGCAAACTCAGGTCCTTTGTTCCATCCCTCCCGATAGGAAGCGGTCACGGTCAAATTGGGCTTTGCTGATGGTCTTAACAGAAAAATGGTTGTACTGTCTTCCTCTGTTTTGTTTTGTCCGATGCAGATAAATTCGCTGTTGTAGCGATCCTCAAGAACAGAGATAACATATTGCTCTCTGTCGAAGGTAAGCAACTGAAAGAGATTAACGGAAATATATACTATTACCGGCAGTATCAATAAAGCCAGAATGACAATAAATGCAGCGGAAGGTTTATTGCCTGTTTTTTTCATAGTCGCATATCTCCTTCATACAGCAATTGTCACACTGAGGGCTTCTTGCAGTGCAGACTGCCCGTCCGTGCAGTACAAGACGGTGACAGAAATCGTTCGACTTTTCTGGAGGAAGAAGGGGACGGAGTATGCGCTCTATCTTTGCGGCGTCCTTTATCTGATGAAATCCCAGACGTGAGGTTATACGTATGCAGTGAGTGTCTACAACAACCGCTGGCTTGCCGTATATGTCACCAACAACGAGGTTTGCGGTCTTGCGTCCTATTCCCGGCAGCTTTGTAAGCTGTTCAATAGTATCCGGCACGACTGCACCGTATTCATCACAAAGCATAACGCACATTGCCTTAATGTCCCGCGCCTTGGTTTTGTAAAGTCCGCAGGTCTTGATAAGCTCCTCGATTTCAGTAACATCAGCCTGAGCAAAGCTCTTTGCGTCCGGAAAGCGTGCAAACAGCTCCGGCGTTACCATATTGACGCGCTTGTCGGTGCACTGCGCGGCAAGTCTTGTGGCTATAAGCAGCTGCAGCGCGTCCGTATAGATCAGCGAACATACGGCGTCCGGATATTCGGCTTCAAGAAGCTCCACAGCCTTTTCTGCTTTTTCCTTCGGTGTCATATTATCATCCCTTGTCATTATTTATTCCGGCAAGCTCGCGTATCTCGCGCTGTGCGGCTTCAACCTCCTGACGGAATGCCGCAGAGGAAACCCGCAGCGCTCCGCCGCCGAGAATTATTATCTGCTCTGTGCCGTCGGATGTGACAACGCGCACACGGTTGTCCCGGGCGAGCTCGTGAGTTATTTTTTCTATATACATGTCGGCGGTTTCAGCTTCCTTGGTGTATATTATGCTTATTCCGCCTGTCTTTTCGACCTCGCGGTCACTGCCCTTGACGCGGTAGGCGTCGAAAACCAGTATCAGCTCGCACTTTCTGTATCCTCTGTAATTGCAGAGAATATTGATAAGCCGGCTTCTCGCAAGGTCAATGCTGTCCTTTGCAATTGATCGAAGCTCATCCCATGCGAAAATGACATTATACCCGTCAACAAGCACATATTCCTTTCCGTTGTACCTTTTCTGCGCTGCCTTTGCTGGCTTTGCAGCCGGCGGTTCAAAGCTTATTTCTTTTTTCTGCGGTGCGCTTCGCTGTTTTATCGGACCGTAGGTGTTCTCGAATATCTCCTGCAGTTCACGGTCAGCTGCAAGCACGCTTCCGCGGTTTTTCTGAACCGGACGGGATTTCGTTTCCTCTTTTTCTTCGAGGAATGCCGACAGGTGCATGTGGGATTTTACATCGTCCCATTTTACAATATAGCCTGCCCCGTGTGAGCAGAAAACCGAATCGCATGGGTTTTCCGTGTCGCGGTCAGGGTCGTAGGCGGTCTTTTCTATTATTTCCTCTGCATTGTGGCATGGCTTGTAGCCGGAAAAGCTCATGGAAAGGCTTCCTCTGCCGGAGGTGTAGCGGATAAGCTCGCTGCTGTAGGTGCTTATCTCCGACGCCGGAGCAATGCCCCTTATAACAGTCATATCTCCCTGTGTTTCAGGGGCTGAGAAGCTTCCGCCCATATGCTGTATGTCCGCTATTGAACGCCCCGTTGACTCCGACGGTACGCTGAGGGTGAATTCATAGTACGGCTCCAGCAGTACAGAGCCTGCATTCCTCAGCCCCTGTCGAACAGCGCGCAGTGCAGCCTGCCTCAGGTCGCCGCCTTCGGTATGCTTCGGGTGATCCTTGCCGGAAACGAGAATTATTTCCATATCTGTTATTGCCGAGCCGGTCAGCACGCCCACATGTGTTTTGCTCTGCAGCGCGGACATTATCTGATGCTGACGTGTGCGGTCGAGCAGTTCCTCGCGGCAGTTCGCGCCGAAAACTATTCCGCTTCCGGGTTTTCCCGGTTTCAGGATTACGTGCACCTCGGCATAATGCCGCAGCGGTTCGAAATGACCTATGCCCTCGACGGTTTTTGTTATTGTTTCCTTGTAAATTATGCTCCCGCTGTCAAAGTCCACATCGAAGCCGAAGCGGTCATGGATAACGCTTTTCAGTATTTCAAGCTGTATTTCACCCATTATGCGTATGCCGACGGAGGCAGTCTTTTCGTTATATTCAAGAGAAAGCTGGGGGTCCTCGCTTTCAAGTATTTTCAGCTTTTCAAAAGCCGTATGAACATTTATGTCGGGGGGCAGAATGACAGAATAGCGGAGTACGGGCTGCAGCAGTGCAGCGGTTTTATCCTTTTCACACCCGATGCCGTCCCCGGGGCCTGCAAAGCTTATTCCCGTTACTGCGCAGACCTGACCGGCTGCGGCAGAATCGACGGTGACGAATTTTTCTCCGGAATAAAGCCTTATCGATGCAGCCTTTTCCTGCGATTTGTTTTTGTCGCTTTCGAGTACATCGCGCACATGCAGCATGCCGCCGGTTATCTTCATAAAGGTCAGACGGTTTTTCTGCTTATCCTCTGCAATCTTGAAAACCCTTGCGGAAAATTCTTCGGGGTAGTCCTTCATGACTGTGAATTCATCCAGCAGCTTCAGAAGCTCATCAACTCCGTCAAGCTTCAGCGCCGAACCGAACAGAACGGGAAACAGCTCACGGCGTGAAACAGCCCTGACAAGGCTTTCTCTGCGGATAGTTTCGTATTCCGAATATTCTGAAAAAAGCTCATCGCTGCAAACAGCGGCATTTTCGTTTATCTCATCCGCCGGAGCAGAAAAATCCACAAAGCCGTCTCCGAGCATACCGGAAAGCGAAGCCATCACGGTCAGCCGGTGCGCGCCTTCAAGATCCATTTTGTTTACGAATACAAAGCAGGGTATGCGGTATTTCTTCAGCAGCTGCCACAGGGTTCTTGTGTGGCTCTGCACGCCATCGGTTCCGCTTATCACGAGAATCGCATAGTCCAGCACAGACAGAGTGCGCTCGGTTTCTGCGGAAAAATCCGCATGTCCGGGAGTGTCAAGCAGCGTATAGCAGCCGTCTCCGATATGCATAAGAGCCTGCTTTGAAAAAATAGTTATGCCACGGTCCCTTTCGAGGGAATATGTATCGAGGAAGCTGTCTTTGTGATCGACCCTTCCTCTTTTTCTGATATCTCCCGAGCGATAAAGCATCGCCTCGGTCAGCGTTGTTTTTCCGGAATCAACATGTGCCAGAATACCGACTACTATCTGCTTCAATTTTATCTTCCTTTTCTTTTTCCGGAACTGTCCGTTTCGTGCGTCAGACCGTCCGGTACATAGTCATTTCGTTTTTTTGCTCCTGCCCTTTTTGAAAAACATGAGATACCTGTCATTTATGTTTTTTATTACATCGTGATAGACAAAGTTGACCTGAGCGCCGTACATGAAGAATTCAAGGCACAGATACAGCCACACCATGATAACTGCAAGCCGCGTGAGTCCGCCGTAAATGGAAAATCCGCCGAAGTCGTCAACATATACCGATATGCCGACAGACAGCACAAACCACGATGTGGCACCGAGAAACGCACCGGGAAGCTGGTTCAATATTCCGTATTCTTTCCGGGTTTCCTTCGGGATGTTCGGTGCGCTCTGATATATAAGCGCAAACATCAGAACAAGGTACATGTAAACAAAAAGATATCTCAGGTGATAGATTATTCCGACTATCATCGGCATGCGTCTGAGCCAGGGCAGCAGCAATTCGTTAAGCGTAGAACCCATGACGCAGACGGACATAGTGATTATCAGCACAACTATCAGCACCAGCGTCATGACCATCGCACGAAGACGCATCATAAACCAGTTGCCTCTGTGATGGACGGCGTGTATTCTGTTCAGACCGTCTATCAGTGCATGCATCCCCTTGGACGCTGAATACAGGGTAACTGTCAGCGTGATTATCGATATTCCCGAATAATCGCTGTATGCGTTTGAAAGATATTCCGAAATGTATGAATAGTAACGGTCGTTGAGGACTGTTTTCAGGAATTCCTCCAGAGCGGTTATTGTTATCTGGAAATTCTGCATCAGGGATACTGCAAACATTATCAGCGGCACAAATGCGAGAATGAAATAAAATGAGCTTTGTCCGGCAATTGCGCTGAGGTTGTCCTCCTTGCATTTCTTCATAAAGGCACGTATTGGCACGATCAGCTTTTTAATGGATTCAGCCATTGCTTCACATCCAGTTTATGTGTAATAATTTGAGAACAGCGGCTGCCGTTTAATTAATTATATAATAGTATCATGGGTGAAACAAGTGTTTTTTTGTATGGAGCAGATACTTGTGTGAAAAAGCTCCGGAGTTATTTTCAGACAGAATTATATCCAGCGAATATAATCGAAAAAAATATTGAAAAAGCTATTGACATGTTATTGATAATATGTTATTATCATATTGTAAATAACAAACGGGGTGATAAATATGAATGAATCAGAATTTCTTGCAGCGTATGATATGAGCCGCTATGAGCGTCCGTCAGTTACGGCTGATATTGCGGCATTTATGATGCGCAGCGAACAGGAGGATAATTACCGCAAGGATGCGGATGCGCACCTTTCACTGCTTCTCATCCGCCGCGGCGGACACCCTTTCAAGGACTGCTGGGCGCTGCCCGGAGGCTTTCTGCAGAGGGGGGAGACGCTGGAGGAATGCGCAATGCGCGAGATCAGGGAGGAAACCTCTGTTCTGCCCATATCGCTGATGCCGGTGGGCGTTTTTTCCGCTCCGAACAGAGATCCGAGAGGCTGGATCATTTCCGGAGCATTTGCATGCGTTATCAGTGAGCAGTCAGTAAAGCCCCTTTTCGGGGATGACGCAGCAGATGCAGGATGGTTCGATATTGATATGCATAAAACGGATGACGGCAGATTTGAGCTGATACTTCAGAAAGATGAAATCAGGCTTTGCGCGATTCTTACGGAAAAGAATTCACGCTTCGGCAGAAAGGAATTCATAAGCGAAAGCTCCGATTTTGCATTTGACCATGCGCAGATAATAGCGTCGTCGCTGAGCGCTTTGCAGGGATGTGCCGAAAGCTTTGAAATGATATTCGGCTTTTTGCCGGAGAAATTTACCCTCAGCGCATTGCAGAGCGTGTGGCAGGCAGCGTCAGGACAGGCCGTTCAGGCAGCAAATTTCAGGCGCAAGATAGCACCGTTTGTGGAGCAGACAGATGAATATGAGTCCGGTGCAGGACACCGTCCGGCAAGGCTGTATAAACAGAAGAAAGGATGACAGTTATGAAAAAGGTACTTGTAGTTGTTGACATGCAGAACGATTTTGTAAACGGCGCACTCGGCAGCACCGAGGCGCAGGCCATTGTGCCAGCCGTATGCGAAAAGATAAGGAGCTTCGACGGAAAGATATACGTCACCCTTGATACGCATGGGGAAAACTATATGCAGAGCTCTGAGGGTAAGAAGCTGCCAGTGCCGCACTGCATAAAGGGTACAGCAGGTCACGAGCTGAACGCCCGGGTGCAGGACGCTCTTGACGGTAAAGATTATAAAACGGCGGAAAAGCTTACCTTCGGCTGCGTGCGTCTGCCGGAAATGCTGAAGGAAGACTGTTTTGACGCAGAGTGCGGAAGCATTGAGCTTATAGGACTTTGCACGGATATCTGTGTCGTCAGCAATGCTCTGCTGCTGAAGGCGAATTTTCCTGAGGCTGAAATAAGCGTAGACAGCGCATGCTGCGCAGGCGTAACCGAGCAGCTGCACAGGGCGGCACTTGATACGATGAAAAGCTGCCAGATAAACATAATCTGAAAGGATGGTCAATATGAAACTTAATCCAATTGTAGTATCACTGCTTGATACAGACCTTTACAAATTCAATATGGATCAGGTCATTTTTCACAAGCATACTGATCTGTGCGGACAGTATTTCTTTAAATGCCGCAGCAAAAATGTTTTCTTCACTGAGGAGATGACCGAGGAAATCCGTCAGCAGGTGGATCACCTCTGCACGCTGTATTTCAAAGAGGAAGAGCTTGATTACCTGCGTTCCATCCGTTTTATAAAGAATGACTATGTTGAATTTCTCAGACTGTGGCACCCGATAAGGGATTATGTCAAAATAAGCCGCAGCGATGAGGGTGAGCTTTTCGTTGAGGTGGACGGTCCTCTGTTTTCTGCAATGCAGTTTGAAATATACCTCCTTGAAATAATAAACGAGGTATATTTCCGCATGAACTATGACTATGAAACCCTGCGTCGTCAGGCTGAAAGAAAGCTTGACGAAAAGATAAAGGATTTCAACGACGGTAAATATAATTTCAGCTTTGCCGAATTCGGCTGCCGCAGAAGGCTTTCGAGGGAGTGGGAGGATGTTGTCGTCAGACGCCTTGCCACAGAAACCAAAAACTGCGTAGGCACGTCAAACGTTTATTTCGCAATGAAATATAACCTGACGCCGATAGGAACCTATGCGCACGAATTCGTGCAGATGTATCAGGGAATTGACTCGATTCCGCTTGCATATACCAACCACTTTGCGATGAACGACTGGTATGATGAATATAAAGGCGACAATGGTACGGCGCTGACAGATACCATAACAACAGATCTTTTCCTGCGTGATTTCAATCGTTCGATGGTCAACAACTACACCGGTGTGCGCCACGACAGCGGCGACCCGTACGAGTGGGGCGAAAAGATGATTGCTCACTACAAAAAATACGGAGTTGACCCGAAGACAAAGCTCCTGCTGTTCAGCGACAGCCTTGATTTTGACCGTGCTCAGGCGCTTTATGATTATTTCAGGAGCAAGGCGAAGGTTTCATTCGGAATCGGCACATTCTGCTCCAATGACACTGATGAAGAAGCGCTGAATATTGTCATCAAGCTGCAGTATGTAAACGGCAGACCCGTTGCGAAGCTTTCTGATACTCCCGGAAAGGCTATGTGCAGGGACGAAGAGTACCTTGATTATCTGAAGCGTTCCGTTGAATTCAGATTGCAGAGAGAACAGTAAAAATCATGTCATAAACTGTCGTTTGCCCAATTCGCGAAAAAAACTGCGCTTACGCTTTGCTCTGAATCAGAGCCGATATTTGGCAGGCTGCGTCCATAGCTTATAGCGGTTCTGTTTTATCAACAAAAAGCTCCAACGTATGAATGACAAAGCCATTGTTTAATGCGAAATCAGCTCGCGCAGGCCGGGATGATAGCTATTTTCTGAAGGAAGTGTCAATTCTTCATGCTATTTACCTTGTACAATGCATTTTTCTCTTTACAACCGGACATTTTTATTTTATAATAAAGTAATAGTGTTTTACGATCTGAAGAAAGGGAAAACGGTGTAATAATATGATACAGTTTGAAGAATTGAAGCTGAGACTCGAGGGCATGTATCCGGATATCAAGGAGCTTGCAAATGCACTGGGTCTTGACAGACTTAAAATGGAAATAGAACAGCTTGAACAGCGCGCAAGCCAGCCGGGTTTCTGGGATGATGCTCAGAACAGCCAGAAGATTCTGCAAAGAACCGGCGCTCTCAAAAATAAGGTTAATGAATACGAAGCACTTGTTGCAGCATACGACGATGCAATGGCTCTTATTGAGCTTGCAGATGAGGAAGAGGATGAATCCCTGCTTGAGGAGGCTACCGGAGAGGTTGAAAAAATCGAACAGAGCCTTGAGGATCAGAAGCTGCAGACGCTGCTTACGGGCGAATATGATAAGAATAACGCAATTCTCACCTTCCACGCAGGTGCCGGCGGCACAGAGGCTCAGGACTGGGCTATGATGCTGTACCGCATGTATATGCGCTGGGCTGAGCGCCATAACTTCAAGGTCAAGGAGGTTGACTACCTCGACGGCGAAGAAGCAGGTCTGAAAAGCGCCGTGCTCTTTATCGAGGGCGAAAACGCATACGGCTACCTGAAAAGCGAATCCGGAGTGCACCGCCTTGTGCGCGTGTCGCCCTTCGATTCATCAGGCAGAAGACATACTTCATTTGCATCCCTTGAGGTAATGCCTGAAATTGACGATACGATAGATGTAGAGATCCGACCCGAGGATATCAAAATGGATGTTTACCGTGCAAGCGGTGCAGGCGGTCAGAAGGTCAACAAGACCTCCTCTGCTGTTCGTCTTACACATATCCCGACGGGAATTGTCGTTGCTTGTCAGGTTGAGCGAAGCCAGTACCAGAACAGGGACGTTGCTATGACGATGCTCAAATCAAAGCTTATCGAAATCAAGGAAAGAGAGCATCTTGACAAAATCGAGGACATCAAGGGTGTGCAGAAGGAGATTGCATGGGGCGCTCAGATACGCTCATATGTATTCATGCCATACACCATGGTAAAGGACCACAGAACAAAGTTTGAAACAGGCAATGTCAATGCCGTAATGGACGGCGATCTCGACGGATTTATCCATGCTTACCTCAAGGCTGCAAGCCTTAACCAGCTCAGCGAGGATTTCGACGAGGAAATGTAATATGATCGAATAATCTACTATACGCCAAGCAGTTTTGTTTGGCGTATGATTTTATAGCTCAGCATTGAGGGGTGACTTGATATGGTAACATTTATTCTCGGCAGAAGCGGAAGCGGAAAAACAGAGCTTATTCATAAAATAATAAGAGACAGGGGTAGCTTCAGGAAAACGCTGCTAATCGTTCCGGAGCAAAGCTCTTTTCTGAATGAGAAAAAGCTGCTTGCTGCCCTTGGCGCAAAGGGTGCAAGGGATATTGAGGTCCTTTCCTTCCGCCGCCTGTGCGATTTTGTTTTTGAGCATTTTGGCGGAATAACGGACGAGCGCATCGACGACGGCTGCAAGGCTGTTCTCATGAGCCGCGCTATAGATTCCTGCTGCGACAGCGCTGAGCTGTTGGTTTCATCAAAACGTCGCAAAAGCGCACTTATTGACCCTATGCTTACTGCTGTAAACGAATACAAAATGTGCCTTATCACTCCGGAAATGCTGACACAGGCGTCAAAGGGTGTTTCAGACCCCCAGCTTGGCGCAAAGCTCAGGGACAGTGCGGTTATTTATGCCGCTTATAATGCCCTGCTTGAAAATACCTATTCTGACCCGGATGACGACCTTACACGCATGTGCGCTATGCTTGACGGAGAGGATTACTTTGCTGATATGCGGATATGCTTTGATTCCTTTACCGGTTTTTCTGCCCAGGAAATGCAGGTTATACGATGTATTCTGCAAAGTGCCGACGAAATTTATTTTTCACTGTGTGTCCCGTCCGCACGAGCTGTGGATAATACCGGTATTTTCTCCGAGCCCGGGGAAACTCTGCAGACCCTTATGCGCCTTTCACGGAAGGCAGGTCACGAATGCAGGATATCGGATGAAACACGACCGGGGCTGAGGTATAAATCGGATTCGATTGCAGCCGTTGAGCAGGGAGTGTTTTCCGGTTTTCGCTCTGATGAGCTGCAGCACGGAAAAAACGACGGCAGCGTGTGCATTTATGAAGCTGACGATATTTATGACGAGGTGCGGTATATTGCATCACGCATACTTCACCTTGTGAATGACTGCGGATACAGATATTCTGATATAGAGATAATCACCCGCCGTCCGGAGCTTTATAAAAATGCTGTGGACAGCGAATTTCCGAAATACGGCATACCGTATTTTCTTTCATCATCGCAGTCGCTTGCATCAAAGCCGCTTGTCAGGCTTATTCTTGCCGGATTTGAAGCCGTAAGAAACGGCTATGAGACCGGAGCCGTTTTGCGCTATGCAGGGTCGGGGCTGACAGGACTTACGCAGGACGAGGTCTTTCTTCTGGAAAATTATGCTTATGTGTGGAGCATATCCGGCAAGCGCTGGCGTCGTCCGTTTACTATGCCGCCTGACGACAGGAAACGGTCAGCGGAGGATGCCGCACGCGAAACCGAACGCATAGAGCAGGCAAGGCAGAAGCTTATCTCTCCTCTTGAGGAGCTGGAGCAGAGTCTTGACGAAGCTGAAAACGGTGCACAGATAACAGAGGCACTGTACGGCCTTATTGAATCCTGCGGTGCCCGTAAGGCGTTCAGGCGCAGTATTGAAGCAATACGCAAAGCTGAAGGCGCTGCATGCGCACAGCGCGAGGCGTCAGTCTGGGATATGGTCATGGAGATTCTTTCCCGCCTGCATAACCTGATGAAAGACGACAAGGGCAAAAGCGAGCACTACTACGAGCTGCTGCGCCTTTACATAAAGAAAAGCAGCCTGTCGGAAATTCCGAGAACTGTCAATTCAGTCACCATCGGCACGGCAGGAGCCATCCGCAGCGATGCTCCGAGGGCTGTATTCGTGCCCGGCTGCGTTTCTGGTGAATTCCCTGCGAGGGTCAGCAGCGTCGGTATATTTACTGACAGCGAGCGGCGCTTTCTGCGTGACGAAAGGTCAGAGGATGAACGACTTCCCTTGTACGGCTCCGCATTTGACGCGGCTCTGAAGGAGAAATTTGCCGCCTACAGCGCGCTTTCATCGCCCGCAGAAAAGCTTTTTGTCAGCTACTATACCCGGTCGGCTTCAGGCTCACCCGGCGAGCCGTCAGTGATAATACAGGAGCTGCTGCGCTGTCTGCCGGATACGGTTATCATGCGCTCCCCTGCACTTACCGGAGAGGATGTTCCGCCCGCCGGGCAGCTCTTTACCGAGCGACAGGGCTTTGACCGCTGCGCTGCACTGTGGAATGAAAGCACTGCTCTTTCGGCAGCGCTGCGCCGTTACTATGAAAAATCCGAGGTCTACTGCGACCGCGTGCAGGCGCTTGAAAGAGCGTCCGACGGCGAAGCCATGCACCTGCATGACCTGAAGCTTGCCAGAAAGCTTTACGGAGTACCGCTGCAGCTTTCAAGCACAAAGCTCAATAGCTTTGCTGATTGCCGCTTTTCATATTTCTGCCGATTCGGTCTGCATGCGTCGCCTCTTAAAAAGGCGTCTATGGACAGCAGCCTTTTCGGCACTGCAATGCACTATATTTTTGAAAAAATCCTCGGCGAAGGTGCTCCGGGCGCTGTTTCCGGTGTATCACAGCTTCTAAAGGCGGACGAGGCCGCAATCAGCCGCAGCGTTCATGTTTATATGGATATGTACCTTGATGAGCTTGGCTCAACGGGGGAGAGAAGCGAGCGCTTTTCTGCGCTGTGCTCCAAGGTATGCGCAAATGCGGTGAGGGTGCTGCTGCGCATGAAGCAGCAGTACAGCGTTGACATCTTCCGTCCTGCTGATTTTGAGCTTGCTATAGGGGGAGAAAACGCTGATATTCCTGCACTTACACTTGAGCTGCCGAGCGGAGAAAAGATAATTCTGACAGGCTATGTGGACCGTGTTGATACGGCGGATATCGACGGCGAGCGCTTTATCAGGATAATTGACTACAAAACCGGAAATACGAAATTCAGCTTCAGAAACCTTGCGGGAGGTCTGAATATACAGATGCTGCTGTACCTTTCGGCAATTCTCAGAAACGGCTCCACACGATACGGAAACGGCACTGTTTCACTTCCGGCAGGCGTGCTGTATGTTCCGTCAGCTGCCGTCAGCAGTGTTGCCAAATCCGGAGATGAGCAGTCGAAGCTTGAAGCGGTAAACGAGCAGAATACGAATTTCAAAATGAACGGACTGCTGCTTGATGACGTGCGTGTTATTTCCGCAATGAACAGCGGACTTGACGGGCAGTTCATACCGCCGGTCATGACAAAGAGCGGAGCCTTTGACAAGCGCTACGGTTCTGTTGTAACGGCTGAGCAGTTTGAAAAGATATTTGAATATGTCGATGTATGCGTCAAGCATATGGCGCAGGAGCTGTTTTCCGGCTCCATAGAAGCGTTCCCGATGAGCGGAGCGTGCATATACTGTGATTTTTCCTCAGTATGCCGCTTTGAGCAGGGAACAAGAACAAATAAACTGCCGCACCTTGACAAGGAAGCGGCATTGAAGCGTATTAATGAGGTTTTGTCTGAAATCGAGGTGAAAAAGGATGAGCAGTGAAAACACGAAATTCAGCTTTACTGAAGCGCAGCAGAGCGCAATCGACGCAAGGGGAGTTTCAGTAGCGGTTTCTGCTGCTGCAGGCTCTGGCAAGACGAGAGTACTTGTTCAGCGTGTTATAGAGCTGCTGACGGGAGATGTTCCGGTCAGTGCTGACAGAATGCTCATACTGACCTTTGCAAACAAGGCAGCCGAGGAAATGAAAACGAGGATATCCGACGCGCTGGATAACCTCATTGCCTCCGACCCTTCAAACGAGCTGTACAAGCGCCAGCAGCTGATGCTTGACTGTGCGGATATCTGCACGGTTCATTCATTCTGCGGAAAGGTCGTAAGGGACAATTTCTTCCGCCTGGGTATCAGCAGAGATTTCCGTATAGGTTCCGAAAGCGAGCTTGAGGAGCTGAAAATGCGCATTATGTCCGAGCTTGTCGAGCGGTATTATACTCCGCCGGAGGAGGGAAGCGAGGATTATGAGCATCTTTTATACAGATACAGGGCATTCTGTACCCTGAGCCTCATACTCAGCGGCCCGAAGCTTGACGGTGAGCTTGAAACGGAGCTGCTGACTGCCTATTCAAAATATACGTCCCATGCCTTTCCGCAGGAATGGATGGATAAAAGTGTAGCAGCATACGACCCTGAAATGACTTTTGACGATTATGAGGGTGCTGTTGCAATTGCTGATCTTCTTCGTTCCGCACTGCCGTCTGTTGCTGCAGCTCTTGAAAAGGCACAGGAATTCCGCAGCGCAGTTGAGGAAAAGGGCAGCGACAAAAAAGCCCCCAAGGCATATGTAAAGCTGCTTGATACGTGGGATCAGTGCGATATGCTTGTCGATGAAATGCAGGATATACTCTCTCAGGAAAAGTGCAGCGTGTCAGAGCTTTTTCGCTGCGTATCGGAATTTCCCTCAAAGCAGCTCAGCCGCGGCAATATGAATGCCGAAAAGCATTCTGAGCTTATTTCAGCCATGGGTTATATCAATTCTGCTATTTCGGTAATAGCAAAGGATTTCGCTCCCTACTGTACATTCACATCTGAGATATTCCATGAGAACAATGTTCAGCTCTATCCGGTGCTGTGTACTCTCAGAGAACTGCTTGCGGAATTTGACGATCTGTATTTCAAAGCAAAATGCGAACGTGAAATGCTTGATTTTGACGACCTGCAGCGCCTTATGCTCCGGCTTCTGTACGAGCGTGATGAGCACAGCGGCAGCTACCGGAAAACAGAATTTGCATGTGAAATGGCTTCGGGCTATGATGAAATTATGGTTGACGAATATCAGGATACAAACGACGTGCAGGAAAGCATTTTCCGCGCGGTATCAAGGGATGAAAAGAACCTGTTTGTCGTTGGCGATATGAAGCAGAGCATTTACCGTTTCCGTGACGCGCGCCCGGAGCTTTTCAAAAGCCGCTGCCGCCGTGCGGCGGATGAGGGCGATCCTTCCTCGCGTCTTATCGTTCTCGACCGCAATTTCCGCTCGCGCAGGGGAGTAATCGACGCGGTTAATTTCCTCTTTTCGCTTCTTATGAGCGAGGGCGCAGGTGAAATAGATTACGACAGTACCCAGCGCCTTGATTTCGGCGCATCCTATACGGACAGGGATGAGCCTGATGCAGAGCTTCACCTTCTCGAATACCATAAGGCTCCGGATGATTCGGATGACGAGGAGGATGACAATATCGAAAAGGCGGAAGCTGTGTACTGTGCACGGATAATAAGCGATGCCGTGGCAAACGGAGCGGCATACAGGGATATCTGCATTCTGCTGCGATCTGTCAAGAATAAGGCAAAAAGCTACGCCTGGGAGCTTGAACGTCTTGGTATTCCCGTGTATACCGATGCCGGGTGCGATCTTCTCTCGAAATACGAGGTAAAGGCTGCTCTGGCGTACCTGAGAGTTATTGCAAACCCGATGTCAGACGTTGATATTTTAGCTTCGATGATGTGCCCGGTGTTCGGTTTTTCACCGGACGATATGGCTGAGATAGAGACGGGCAGTTCCGGCTCATGGTACAGAAGACTTTGCGCTGCGGCAAAGCAGAGTACACCTCTCGGAGAGCGCTGCGCCGCTTTTATTGCCGGGCTTGAAAAATACCGCGCGCTGTCGGGAATGCTCAGTACGGATGCGCTTATGCTGCGCATATTTGAGGAAACCGGTTTTTCCTGCGTCATGCGTGCAATGCCCGGAGGTGCGCTGAGAGAGGAAAACCTGCGCCGACTGACAGATTTTGCCGCAGGCTATGAAAGTGCTGCCGAGGGCGGACTGTCCGGCTTTGTGCGCCACATAAAATACCTTGAACAGTCCGGCGACGGGATAATGATTTCCGATACTGCTCCGCCCGATGCAGTCAGGATAATGACGATTCACCATTCCAAGGGTCTTGAGTTCCCGATATGCATACTTGCCGGAACAAATACCCGCACAAAGGTTACGAATGACCGCGTGCGTTATCACAGCGAGGCAGGCATAGGACTCACCGCCGTTGACAGCAGGCTTATGATTAAATACGATACCCTGCAGCGTGCAAACATAAAGCGTATATGCACTGCAGAGGAAAAAAGCGAGCAGCTTCGTATTCTGTATGTTGCCCTGACAAGAGCCAAGGAAAAGCTGATTATGCTTTCCACTGTCAAAACGGAGCCTCAGGGCGAAACCGTTCCCGAGGACCAGACAAGCCCCATGCTGACAAAGCATCTGCAGCGGCTTGCTGAAAAAATCAGCCTTGACCCCGATACCGGAAGAATAGATTCCGCAGCAGTGCTGTCATGTGTGACTTTTTCGGATATGATACTCATGTGCTGCCTTATGAATTCCTCTGTTCCTCAGCTTCGCTCTCAGGCACATCTTGAGGAAATATCTGCAGAGCTTCCGCTGCTTCCGTGCGGAAAGGCGTGGAAATACGTACATACCGCCCAATCCGGGCGCAGCCGTGCCGTCAGTACCCGTGAAAAGGAGAAAATCAGTGCTGACCCGTCGCTTGACAGGCTTCTGCGTGAGCGCTTTGCAAAGCGGCAGGAGGATATCAGTACGATAGTTCCCTCCAAGGTATCCGCATCCTCCCTTGCCCACAGGGGTGTATCAGATAAATATGTGGCTGTGATGAAGCCGGATTTTGCAAAGTCCGGCGGTGTTTCCGGTACACAGCGTGGAAAAGCGACACATACATTTTTGCAGCATGCAAGCATTTTTGCACTGGCGGCTTCTGCTGATGATCCGCAGTCTCTTGAAGCGGAAAAACAGCGGCTTTTGTCACAGCGGCTGATGAGCAGCGCCCAGCTTGAAATTATCAATGACAGCAGTGTTCTCAGCTTTGCGCGCTCAGAGCTGTGCAGACGCATGGAAAAGGCTTTGCGGCTTTACCCCGAATACCGTTTCACAGTCAGCATCCCGGGTGAGCTTGCACTTGCCGGCAGCTCTCAGGCTGCAGAAAAAACCTCGGCACGCTCCGTGCTGCAGGGTGCTATCGACTGCATAGTCGAGGAGGAGGACGGTCTTGTTATAGTTGACTACAAAACTGACCGTGTGTCTGACGCAAAGGAGCTTGCAGAAATTTACGGTCTGCAGCTCAGGCTCTACAAAGCAGCAGCCGAGCAGCTTTTCGACAAGCCTGTTACCGAATGTGTTATCTTTTCGCTGCACACAGGAGAGTGTGTGTCAGTCTGAGCTACTGCGAGGAGCTGTACAGAGCCGGAGTTTTTCCGACTATGAGAGTTTCTCCGACAAGCACGGATGTGCTGACGCTTTCTTTGCATGAATAAAGCGGAGTTACAACATTGATATCGGCTGTTATTTCGACGGACAGCCTGTGAACGGTCTGGTTGATTCCGCCGCTTTCAAGAACGGCGCTGAAATTTGTTTCCACCGTTCCAGACAGAGAAATGTACACCGGAACGCCCGGACCTGTGCCGCTGAGAAGGTTGGAGCCGAGTATTGTTCCGAGCGGCACATCCACCCGACGGTTGCGTATCTTTGACAGGTTTTCCTGCACCTGTACGGTAATGAGGTTTTTCAGCCGGTTTGCCTCAGCGGCGTTTGTCGTAATGGCACAGATGGCGCCGGAGCTGTCAGTCTGAACGGTTTCAAGCTCCTCGGCGCCGATGCCGGAGCTTTGCAGGATATCTGTCACGGTTTCGGCTATTTCGGTAGTTGCAAGGCTTTTTGCCTGCAGGGAAGAAATGCACCCTATAACGGGACGCAGCCGCAGCTCAAGAAATGCCGCACCTGCCGTGATGATAATTATCAGAAGCACAATAAGCCTGAAAATACTGCGCCGTGCATTACGAAACCTGATATGACGCAAAAAATCACCCCCGTAACACATATTATACGGGGGTGACTTGTTTTTGTTAATGAACTGCGGATTATTCTTTATGTATAACGTAGGTTGCTTCGGAAATGCCGCTTTTCGTTGCCTGGTTGCTCTTTTGCTTTTAATATTACGGTTATGCACTCTTTTCAGCTGCCCGGTCCGGACCGAAATAATCAGTGTCAAATCCTGCATGAAGGGTATATTATATTAGTGCAGACGGCAGGGGATACCTACAGAAAACGAAAGGAACAAGCGCTATGAAAAGATGTTTCGGAAAGGCAACGCTGACTGCGCTGGGTATCGGTATTTTTGCAGGGCTTGTGCTGCCCGAAAAATGGATAACCGTAGTTGCAGTGGTGCTGCTTGTAATTACACTGATAATAACCCGTTGCCGCTGACAGATTATTGCGGAGGTTTTGTTATGAAGATCGTAGTTGTGGACAATCCTAAATTTTTCAGCTTTTTCCTCAGAAAGATGTTCGGAATAAAGCGCCTGCCGAAGGACAGTCAGTGCTGATCGCACATAATCACGACCGCGTAGCCGCTGTGTACCGTAACTAAAGCCTCGTCTGAGCGTATGACGTTGCTCAGTCCCAGCGAATTGTCCGCGCTCAGGCGATATTCAGACAGCGGATATTCAAAGCCGTCAAGGCTTACGGTGCAGCTTTCGCAGCCGAAGGGGAAGATTGAAAACAGGCTTCCGTTTTTTTCCGTGACAGCCATTTTTCCTTCGGTCATTACACGTATCCTGTGGTGAAGGTCGCACATCTGAGCATGGGCGCCGTTTTTTTCGAGAAACAGCAGTACGCAGAGATTTGAGTAGCTGTGGTCAAGCCTGCCCCCGGTCATTCCCAGCAGGAGAAAATCGTCATACCCTCGTTTCAGACCTTCACGGGCGCAGTACATTGAATCGGTATCGTCCTTTTTAACGGGCAGGATAACCGTTTCACAGTTTTCGTCCGGGACAAAGCCCAGAGAATCAAAATCCCCGATCAGCAGGTCGGGGATTATTTCTGCCTTTTTTGCGGCAATAAGACCGCCGTCGGCACAAATTATAAAGTCGTTGCTGTTTATGCAGTCCTTCAGAAGCTGTGGGTTAGCTTCCGGTGCAGCTCCGATAATTACGCATCTGTTTTTCAATTATAACACTCCGGTCAGAAGATTATGTTTTTTTCCAGTCAGGTATATCCTTTACCTCGTCGTACATTGCTTTGTAGCTTGCATGTCTTGAGCGCTGAATTGCTCCGTCTGCAACAGCCTGCAGAACCGCGCAGCCCTTTTCTACGGTATGGCTGCAGCCGGTGAACATACATTTGTCCTTATAATCGGCAAAATCAGGGAAGCAGTCGGCAATGTCGTTTTTTCTTATAAGCTCATATCTTTCGATATCAACCGTAGAAAAGCCCGGAGTATCCGCAACATAGCCTCCGCCGACGCGGTAAAGCTCACTGTGACGGGTTGTGTGACGTCCACGGCCGAGCTTACGGCTTATTTCCGACGTTTCTATCGACAGCTCAGGGAACAGCGCATTGAGCAGTGAGGATTTTCCGACGCCGGTATTTCCGGTAAATGCGGATATTTTGCCCTCAAGCAGTGAAATACATGCCTGCCTGTCGCTTTCAAGCCTTGTGCTGAACGACATAGCGGTAATACCTGCGCTGCGGTATATCTCCACAAGCCTTTCAGCGTCCGCAAGGTCGCTTTTTGTGAATATTACGACAGGTTCAATATTCTTGCTGACAGCAACTGCGCTTATCTTGTCGATAATGAGCGTGCTGGGGGAAGGCTCGCTTACCGATGAAACGATAAAGAGCCTGTCAAGATTTGCAAGCGGCGGACGCACAAGGTAATTCTTTCTCGGAAGTATTTCCTCCACCTGCGCGGTTTCATCACCTTGCAGCGAAATGACAACCCTGTCGCCGACAGCCGGGCTCATTCCTCTTTTGCGGAAAACGCCCCTTGCTTTGCATTCATATATACGGTCAGCGGCTTCAACATAGTAGAAGCCGCTGATTGCTTTGATAATTAATCCTGTTACTTTTTCCATAATTCACCGTATTACGGGTTTTCGGACTGGATATAGGGGAGAGCCTCAATGGCATTCTTTGCTTCGATATCCAGTGCCCAGATCTCTTCTTCGGTGGTAGCTGCATTTATCTTGTCGGTGTATTCCTGAATGATACCCTGCATCTGCTCATATACATCGTCGGTATAGAAGCGGTTGAGTACGCTTGTGTAACTCTTGATTTCTGAGATTGCGTCATTCTTGAGCTTATCAAGATCGTTGCCGGATCCCTGGCTTGAGGTCGGTTCCTCTGTCGGAATAGCCTCAAGTGCTGCAAGAGCGTCTGCAAGCAGAGAATCAACCTTTTCTGCGCTGGTAGCAGAATTGATTTTCTTGGTTGCGTCGTTGACTATCTTGTCAGCCTTTTTCTTGTTTTCATCTGTAAAATCATGAGAATCCAGATAGTACTGGAGCTGATTTACTGCGTTGTTTTTCTTGACATCCAGGCTGGTTATTTCGGAATCAGATGATTCTGTATCGCTTTCATCAGAGCCGGGCTTCTTGACTTTGTAATCTGTGTCAAGGAAGTCGGTTGAAACTGACTTGTTCTTGAAGTCAAAGGTGAATACCTCATACTTCTTGCCGTCGAGCATTACAGTAATTATCTTTTTGTAGTTTGTAGCGCCGTTCGGGCTGATTTCCAGCTCATAACGGAAGCCCTTGAACGGAGAACCGCTCTTTTCATCGATCTGGCTGCCGTCAGAGTAAATGGTGAGGGTAATATCTGCATCCTCATCCTCAGGCAGGTCTACCTCTTTCTTGAGGGGAGTAATGGACTTGGTTCCGTCGCTGACCTGAATGTTGATCAGTGTGCCCTTGGTCAGGCTGTTGCCTGCGAGCGGATCAGTATTTACAACCTTGCCCTCTGCAACAGAGCTTGCAACGGTTGAGCGCTGTGTCGTGAAGCCCTTTGCCTCGAGAGCTGCCTTTGCAGCTTCATAGGTCTGTCCTATAACATCCGGAACGACTTCCTTTTCGGATGCAGGACCGTCGCTGACGATAATCGTGATTACCGTACCGATCTCCTGCTCGGTTCCCTCCTGGGGAGAGCAGTCAACGACGTATCCCTTGGAAACTGTAGAGCTGTTGACTCTTGAAATATTGTAGCCGAAGTATTTTGATTCAATTCGTTCAATTGCTTCCTGTTCAGAATAATTCTTTATCTTCGGAACTTCGTTTGTAGTGCTTGTGGAATTGATCGTAAGCTTGATTGTTGCATTTTCCTTGACCTGCTTGGAGCCGGGCTGGGGATCCTGCTCAAGAACTACATTTACGGGCTTAGATGAATCATATCTTGCGCTGATCTCAAACTTGAATTTATAATCCTTGTTTGCCTGAATGTCATCGTACAGCTTGCCGACGAAATTCGGAACGTCAACGTCGTTTACCTCGTTCGCCTTCATATCCTTTGAAACCTGCATCCAGACGATAACGCCTATCGCCGCAACAACAAGCAGCACAACGATTGCGGTTATCCATTTTACAGCGGTCTTTGCGCCGCTGCCTGCAAGCTCATCGTCATAGCTGTCGTAGGAATCCTCGTATACCGGCTCCGGCGCAGCTGCGGGAACGCGGCTGAGGGAATCAACATACTTTGTCGGTGTTTCATCAACAAAGTAGCTGTATCTGAAGCTGACGGAGGGATTGTGGCGGAAAATCTCGATTGCCTCAAGCATTTCGCCTGCGTTTGCGTAGCGCTGCTTGGGATCCTTGCGCATTGCGCGCAGTGTGATTTCCTCAATGCCCTCGGGAATCTTGTCGTTTATTTCGCGCAGAGGCTTGGGATCGCTCTGCATCTGCATTATTGCAACTGAAACGGCGCTGTCCGCATCGAACGGGAGCTTGCCGGTGAGCATTTCGTAAAGCATTACGCCTACGGAATATATATCAGCCTTGCCGTCGGTATTGTCGCCGCGGGCCTGCTCGGGCGCAATGTAATGCACGGAGCCGATAGCCTTATCGGTCATGGTTCTTGTTTCGTTGTTGGAGAATCTCGCGATACCGAAATCCGTGACCTTGATCGAGCCGTCCTGCAGAAGCATAATGTTCTGCGGCTTCATGTCACGGTGGACAATGCCCTTTTCGTGTGCATGCTGCAGTGCCTGCAGTATCTGCACGGTGAAATGAACCGCTTCCTTCCACGGGATAACATGCTGATGGCTGATATATTCCTTCAGTGTTATGCCGTCGATATATTCCATTACGATGTACTGTATCCTGTCGCCGAAGCTGACGTCGTAAACCTTTACGATATTGGGATGCGACAGCACTGCAATGGCCTTCGATTCATTCTTGAAGCGGCGGATGAATTCACTGTTTCCGAGAAATTCATCCTTCAGGATCTTGATAGCTACGGTCTTGTCATCGACTGTGTCGTATGCCTTATAGACCATTGCCATTCCGCCGACGCCGATAAGCTCTTGAATCTCATATCGGCCGTCCAGCCTTTTTCCGGTGTATTTATCCATCAGATAAGCTCCTTTCAATCCGTCAGTTTGCAATGACGGCAACCGTGATGTTATCGCTGCCGCCGCGCTCTTTTGCGGTCTCTATAAGTTTTTCTGTCAGTTTCTCACAGCTGTTTTCGCGTACATAATCGAGCAATGATTCATCGGTGATGTAGTTCGACATGCCGTCCGTGCAGATGAGGATCTTTGACCCCGGGACAAAATCCACGGTATTATAGTCGGTGCTCAGTTCCGGTTCTGTGCCGAGAGCTCTTGTGATCTGGTTGCGGTACGGGTGGGAACGCGCCTGTTCCGGAGTAAGCTCTCCGGAATCTATCAGCATCTGAACGATGGAATGATCCGTTGTAATACGTCTTATTTCGTTATCGGTGCAGAAATATGCCCGGCTGTCTCCGGCGTGTATAACGTGGGCGATACCGCCTTTTGCAATAACTGCTACAACAGTAGTTCCCATGCCCTCAAGTCCCTGGACGTGAAGTGCCATTTCGTATACCGCTTTGTTGGCGCAGTTTACCGCCAGCTCAAGAAGATTTCGTATATCATCGGAATTCATATCCTCCCGATATCCGCTCGTAAGCGTTCCGGACATTGTTTCAGTGGCAACACGGCTTGCAGTTGAGCCGCCGTTGTGACCGCCCATGCCGTCGCAGACGATAGCCCACACGGCACCCCCGGGAAATTCCCCTGTCATGCAGAAATCCTGGTTTGTTTCCCTGACAAGTCCTATATCGCTTTTTGAGTACAGTTGCATTATGTTCCTTCCCCCTTTGCTCCACCTGCGCCGGTTGCAGACCGCCGAAGCTGTCCGCACGAAGCGTTGATGTCGCTGCCGAGAGTACGCCGCACTGTGGCGGTTATTCCCGACCTTGAAAGTATATTGATAAAAGCGCTGAGGCGCTCTGTTTTGCTTTTCCGGTAGCCCGTGCCGCTGACAGCGTTAACGGGAATCAGGTTAACATGAGCTATCATTCCCTGCAGGCGTTGTGCAAGCTCTCTTGCGCACGCGTCGCTGTCGTTTACGCCGTCTATCATTGCGTATTCAAAGGAAATCCTTCTGCCGGTTTCGTGACAGTAATGCCGGCAGGCACGAAGCAGTTCATCTATGCCGTATTTCCTGTTGACAGGCATCGTGCGGCTCCTGATTTCATCATTCGGTGCATGAAGCGATACCGAAAGCGTCAGCTGAAGGTGAAGCGACGCCAGGTCATATATCCTCGGAACAATTCCGCACGTCGACAGGGAAATGTGCCGCATGCCGATATTCATTCCGTGCTCGCTTGAAACAAGCCTGAGAAAACGAACGACATTGTCGTAATTGTCAAGCGGCTCGCCCATGCCCATCAGCACGATGTTGGAAATACGTATACCGCAGTCGCGTTCTTCTGACTGAAGCTGGGATATCATTTCGGAAGCCGTCAGGTTTCTCGAGAAGCCGCTCTGTCCGGTCGCACAGAAGGTACAGCCCATTTTGCAGCCCACCTGAGTTGAGATACAGCTTGTGTATCCGTGGTGGTAATGCATCAGTACGGACTCCACATATTCGCCGTCCGGCAGACTGAGCAGATATTTCCTTGTATCATCATAAGCCGAAATTAATTTTTTTTCAATAGTTGCATCAGATATATAGCAGCTTTCCACAAGTTTTTGGCGAAGTTCTTTTGAAATATTGGTCATTTCGTCAAAACTTTTTACACCGCTGTGCAGCCATTTATAGATCTGACCTGCCCGAAAGCGTGGCTGGCCAAGCTCTGACATATACTGTACGAGTTCATCCTCATACATGGATTTAATGTCTATCAGGGTGATTCACTTCCTTCTGACGGCGCTTATGAAGAAGCCGTCTGTGCCGTATGCCCCGGGGAAAAGGGTAAGCTCGTTTGCAGGCTCGTCAATCTTTCTTTCCACGCCCTGCGGCAGCGTGAGCTCTGCAGCCTCAAAGTCCGGGTGAGCGCTCAGAAATCTGCGGATATTATCCCCGTTTTCCGCAGGATTCAGCGTGCAGGTCGAATAAACAAGAATTCCTCCGCTGCGAAGCCTTCCGGCAGCACTGCACAGTATCTCATACTGCAGCTGCGGCAGGGTCTTGTCGCCTGTGTCCTCCTTGTATCTCAGCTCAGGCTTTCTGCGGATTATCCCCAGACCGGAGCACGGTACATCGCATAGTATCCTGTCAGCCTGCGGCAGCTCTGCGCTGCGGCAGTCGCCGGGCAGGGTGTGTATAATATCAATGCCGAGCCTTTTTGCGCCGCCTTCAACAAGGCGAAGACGGTGTTCATACAAATCACATGCGGTAATGCTGCCGCTGTTTTCCATTTGCTCGGCAATGGTAAATGTCTTGCCGCCGGGCGCGGAGCAGACGTCAATAACCGTCATTCCGGGTCTTGCACCGAGTGCTCCGCAGCATATTCCGGATGCTGTATCCTGTACATGGAACATGCCGTCTTTGTAAAGCTGTAAGCTTTCTATATCTCCGAAAGCCGCTATTTCAAGCACATTTTTAAGTAAAGCGTTTTGCTTTACGGATACATTTTCATCTTCAAGCGCAGCTTTGAGCCGACCGGCATCAGTTTTTATGGTATTGACCCTGATGCATACCGGTGCAGCACCTGCAAGGGACTCAAGTATCTCCTCGCAAAGCTCATCGCCGTATGCGCTGCGCCACAGTGAAATGATTGCTTCGGGGCAGGAATATTTGATTGAAAGATATTTGTTTTTTCCACGGCGCCTGTCCGGCAGACAAAGACTGCCTGCACACGACGCTGCCCTCAGTACGGCATTGACAAAGCCCGAAGCCTTAGATTCTCCGGTTTCCTTGCACAGCCTGACGGATTCGTCAACGGCTGCTCTTGCAGGAACGGAATCTGCAAAATGTATCTGGAAAAGCCCCATGCGCAGAATTGCAAGCACCTCGGGGGACAATGTCCTGATATTGCGTTCGCTGTATCGTGAAAGGTTGTAATCGAGAAGAAGCTTTCTTTCCAGAACACCATATACGAGCATTGAGGCGAAAGCCCTGTCCTTTGCTGAAAGACCGGAGTCTGTCAGTACTGTATCGAGTGCAAGGTTTGAGTATGCGCTGTCGCGTTCTACTCTCAGCAGAGCATCAAACGCAGCCCTGCGTGCGGTTATTTTTTTATTCATGTGAATTTCAGCCCCTGCGGACTGTCCTTATGCAGACCGTTTACAAATGCGGCTGCGTCCATTTTCTTTTTACCTTCGGGCTGCAGCTCGGTTATCTGCACTGCGCCCTCTCCGCATGCGACAACAAGCGGCTGCAGCGACAGCACCTGTCCGGGTTCACCTCTGCCCTGTGCAAGAACAGTGCGGTGAATCTTTATTCTTCTGCCTTCGAGGTTTGCCGAAGCGCTCGGCCAGGAATTAAGCCCCCTGACGAGGTTGTGCACCTGCTGTGCAGGCTTTGAAAAATCTATAGCGGACATTTCCTTTGTAAGCTTGCCGACGTGGGTAGCTTTGGACTCGTCCTGCTTTTCGCGCGTCAATGTGCCGTTTTGCGCTGCATGCACTACTTTTACGATAAGCTCTGCTCCGAGCAGGGAAAGTCTGTCGTGCAGCTCGTCGGCGGTTTCGTTTTCACCGATGGGTGTTACGGATTTCATGAGAATGTCGCCGGTATCAATGCCTGTATCCATGCACTGCGCGGTAACGCCTGTTTCACTGCAGCCGTCGAGCACTGCCTGCTGAATCGGAGCAGCGCCTCTGTACTGCGGCAGAAGGGAAGCGTGAATATTAACGCAGCCGAAACGCGGAAGTGAAAGTATTTCCGCCGGAAGAATCTTTCCGTAGGCTACAACGACTATCATATCGGGTGCAAGCTCCTGCAAAAGGGAAAGAGCGCTGCCGTCCCTCAGAGTTTCAGGCTGGTATACCGTCAGTCCAAGTGACTGTGCAGTTACCTTTACCGGGGGAGGTGTCATGGTGTAGCCTCTGCCCTTGGGCTTATCCGGCTGGGTAAAAACAGCGGATATCTCATTATTGTCCTCTGCCAGAGCCTTCAGACAGGGCACGGCAAAGTCAGGAGTTCCCATAAATACGATTTTCATGATTTTTCAGCACCTCTTTTTGAGCGGTTATAAAACCATTCTCCTATATATTGCAGCTCCGTCGGAGAATAATCCGGAGCATCAGAATATATATAGTAGCAGCAGTGTGCTGTTGACAGTACGATGCAGCAGCCTCTGCCTCTGTAATTGTATTCTGTCTGAACAGATTCGCGTATACGGTGGGGGAAGGTAAGGTGTTTTGCGCCGTCGCCTTCAAAGCTCAGCGTAAAGCCTTCCTTATCAAGCTGCAGCGTGCCGTTTCCGAGAGAAACAAAGCCCTTTTCGTTCGGCAGTGCTTCTGTTCTGACCGGGAAAACCCTCGCCGGCATGTCGTTTTTGGTTTCATCCTCTATCAGCTTTTTCTGCCATAGATACCAGTCCGGCGGACTGATGCTTTCGCTGCCGGAAACAAGCCTTCCGTCCTCTGTCAGCTCCCACTGACGTTTGCAGTAATTGCAGGAAAGAATACTTCCGTCTGTTTTCATCCCGTATTTTTTTCCGCAGCTCCTGCAGCAGAAAAGCGCCTTTTCAAGTCCCTGCGCTCTGTCGCGGTCGGAAATGCGAAATCCTCGCTGCTGCTGATATTCATATTCATTATATTTCAGCTTTTTTTCGATTTCTCTCTGAAGCTCGTCGGACGTGACCTTGCTGAGTCTTTCCTTGTCGCAGATACATTCAAGCCTTGCGCGTATCGGAACCTTTCTTGTAACTTCCTCGTTCCAGAACGGGTTTGCAAGGTAGCTTCCGTTTGCCGAAAGTATAACTACCGGAACACCGAGCGACTTTGCGAGTTTTCCGAGATTATCGGGAACAGCGGCAGTAATACCGATATTTGAATGTCTCGATTCAGGGTACAGTACAACCGACTGTCCCATTTTCAGCGCGCGCCTGATATTTATGATTACGCTTATATCCGGGACGTACCGCCTTTTTGCTATGCAGCCGAGCGCTCTGTACAGACCTTTTCCGAATGCGGTAAAGCCCTCTACATCGGAAACATATATTGCCCTGTGCGGAAAAAGTGCCAGCGGAGCAATATAATAATCCGAAAAGCCCTGATGTGTCGCAAAAACGAGAAACGGCGGCTTCAGTCCCTTCATATTCTGCTTTTCTATTTTAAGACCGTGGCGCCTCGTCATAATATAGCTGCCGCCCCAGACAAGGGGCATAAGCAGGGGAGACTGCCTGCGCGGTCTTTGACTCATGTCGTAAGACGTCATATCTCCCCGATGGTTTTTCAATCCCATTATTCGCTCATTTCCTCAACAGTGGCCTTGCGAATCACATGCTCCTTGAAAAGAATACCGTCGAGATGGTCATTTTCGTGGCATATGGCCTTTGCCAAAAGACCCTCGGCATTGAGTATGAACTGGTCGCCGAAGCGGTTCTGTGCTTCTACAGTAACGTACATCGGGCGTATGGTTATCCCGAATTCGCCTGGACATGAAAGACAGCCCTCGCTGCCCTCCTGTTCGCCGCGGGTGGCGGTTATTTTAGGATTGACGAATTCAAGCTTGTCGTCGCCGTCGAGCATAGTCTCGTACATATCGTCCAGCAGTATGCCCAGCTTTTCATCGAACTTTTCGACCGGGCGGCATACCTTGCTGAGTATCGGGTCGCCCTCTTTTACTATGTTTCTGATTGCCATAATGATCCCCCTGTTATCAGTATCACAATATATTTTCGGGGTCCGTGTCAAAATAAATGCTGACGCCGCGGCTGCTTTTGCCGACTTCGGTCAGAAGCTCTGACATGAGCATGCGAAAATCGCTGCTGCCCCGGTATTTTATTATCAGTTTATAGCGGAATTTTCCGCCGATCTTTTGTATCCCTGCCGGAGATGGGCCTATTACCCTGAGGGGTAATTTGCTGAAGCGCTCACGCGCAAGCTCGCCCAGTCTTTTTGTGAAAAGACATGCCGACTGATATGCCGACTTTTTATCCTCACTGATAAAGGCTGCCATGCCGATATCCGCAAAAGGCGGATAGAGCATTGAACGGCGAAGGGATATCTCCGTTTTGAAAAATTCATCATAATCCTGCGCTGCGGCAAGCTCAATAACGGGATTATCCGGTTCGAAGGACTGGATTACAGCCCTGCCCTCCAGACCTCCTCGTCCGGAGCGCCCCACGACCTGCGTCAGCAGGGCAAAGGTTCGCTCATAGCTGCGGAAATCGTCAGAATGCATCATGCTGTCCGCGGACAGTACGCCCACCAGCGTTACATCAGGGAAATCAAGTCCCTTTGCAACCATCTGGGTGCCGAGCATAATATCATATTCTCCGTCGCGGAAAGCGGAAAGCTTTCTGTCGAAGGAATAGCGGCGCATTGTCGAATCCGTATCAAGCCTGAGCAGCCTTGCCTTCGGGAAAAGCTCCTGCAGCTGCTGCTGCGCGCGCTGCGTACCGGAGCCGCCGAAGCGGAGCTTGTCGGATCCGCAGGATGGGCATTTGCCGGGCAGCGGGATCGAATGTCCGCAGTAGTGGCACATAAGCCTGTCGTTTGCGCTGTGGTATGTCATTGAAATTGAGCAGTTAGGGCAGCTTATCGTTTCTGAGCAGCTGCGGCATGCAACATATGTATTATGTCCGCGGCGGTTGAGAAGTATTATAGACTGGTGCCCTTCTTTAAGGTTATCGTCGATTGCCTCAAGCAGAACCGAGCTGTAGATGGAGGTATTGCCCTGGTCCCTGTCCCTGTTCATATCAACCGTTACAACATGCGGCAGAACTGCCTTGCCGTAGCGTGAGCCGAGGGTAAAAAGACTGTAGCGCCCGTCAAGAGCGTGCTTGTAGCTTTCCACTGACGGAGTTGCCGAACACAGCACGAGAGTGCATGCGGCGCGGCTGCACCGGAATTTTGCAAGCTCCCTTGCATGAAATCTCGGATTTGCCGAGGATTTGTAGCTGTATTCCTGTTCTTCGTCCATTACGATAAGCCCTATATCGGAAAGCGGAGCGAAAATCGCAGAGCGTGTTCCGACTGCAATTGTTGCTTCGCCGTTTTTAACGCGTTTCCATTCCTCAAGCCTTTTTCCTAGGGAAAGCGCACTGTGGAAAACGGCAACGCGGTTTTTGTATCTTGCCTTGAATTTCGACAGAAGCTGAGGTGTAAGCGATATTTCGGGAACCATCATTATGACGCCCCTGCCGCTTTCACTGACCCTGTCGATAAGCTTCATGAAAACTGAGGTCTTTCCGCTGCCTGTAACACCGTACAGTAGCGAAACGTTCGGCTTGCCTTCTTCAAGCTTGCCAAGCAGTCCGCGATAAGCTCTGTCCTGTTCCTCTGTCAGAATAATGTCCTGAGGAATTTCCTGCTCCTGCACCACAGCAGGGCGCGGGGGAGGAGCTTCAAAATATTCGCATATGCCTTTTTTTACAAGGTTGTCGGCAACAGAAACGCTGCAGCCCGTAAAATAGCACAGCTCCTTTACGGATACCTCGCCGATATCGCTTAAAACCTGTATTACCTCGCTTTGCTGAGGGGTGTATTTCCTGTCCGGGGGAGATGAGCAAAGGCGAACCATTTTTACGGTGTCGTCAGCCATCCTGTGTTTTATGTCCTCGGTGCGGATGATAAACCCTCTGTCTGCAAGGCTGCGAAGAAGTGAGTCGCCGTCAAGCTGCAGGGCTTTGATAAGTCTGTCCTCGCGAATACTTTTCCTTCTGGCGCGAAGGTATGATACAATGACCTTCTCCTCCTGCGTCAGAAGCGAGCATTCGGCGTCCCCGGAGGCTTCATAGCTGTATGTAAGCTTCATTCCGAGTCCGGTGGGCAGCATTGCGCTGCATGCGTCATACAGTGTGCAGAAGCAGTGCGATTTCATGAAATGCGCAAGGCTCAGAAGCTCGTCGCTGAGTACAGGCTCTTTGTCGAGCAGAACTGACAGCGCCTTGCAGCCTGTTTTATCCGTTACGGTGCCGAGTGACATTATCATTCCGACCCTCAGCCCGTGACCGAAGCTTACCTTAACGCGGCAGCCCGGAACGGCTGCGCCGAGCATTTCGTCAGGAATCAGGTAATCGTAAAGCTTATCATAGCTGTAGGAAGCATTCTCGATTGCGACCTGTGCCGTGGCAAAGACCGTGTCAGTCATCCGTTTCAGGCTCAAGGATCGCATACTTATGATCCTTGAATTCGTCAACAGCAACGATTACGGGCTTGTCGCATACCTTGCCCTTATCACTCTGCATATCATCGGTTATCTGTCTTGCTCTTTTTGCAACGGCAATTGCAAGAGCGTATTTGCTCATCTTGCCTGCGAAAATATCATCTACCGACGGTCTTGTGTAATGGTCATACATAGTGATCTCTCCTTAAAAAATGTTTATGTGGTGCTGCAAAGGCTCAGGCTCTTGCAACTTTTTCTGCCTTTATGATTTCTTTTATTTCATTTGCGCAGCGCTCTACTGTGTCGTTGGTCACAACATAGTCATAGCCCTCGGAAAGAGGAATCTCTTCCTTTGCACGGGTCATGCGCTTTATAATGTTTTCCTCGGTTTCGGTGCCTCTGCCGCGCAGACGGCTTTCAAGCTCCTCAAGGGACGGCGGCATAATGAAAATGCTTATGCATCCGGGAATTGCCGACTTTACCTTTTCACAGCCCTGAACCTCTATTTCGAGGATGACGTCCTTTCCCTGGGACATCCACTGCTCCACGGGACGTCTGGGCGTACCATAGTAGTTGTCTACATATTTTGCATATTCTATGAATCCGTTCTCACCGATAAGCTGTTCAAAGCCTTCCTTTGTCATGAAGTGATATTCCACTCCGTCCTGCTCTGTGCCTCTCGGCGCCCTTGTTGTTGCTGAAATCGACAGGCGGATGTTTTCATCCTGCGTCAGCATTTTGACAACGGTTCCCTTTCCTGCTCCTGCCGGGCCTGAAATGACCAGCAGTAATCCCTCAGAATCCTTCATCCGTATTTTCCTCCTCTGCGGCGCGTTCCACTATTTTTTCGGGCGGCAGCGCCGACAGTATTACATGATCGCTGTCGGTAACGATTACCGATTTTGTTTTTCTTCCGCAGGATGCATCGATCAGCATCCCGTCCTCCTTAGCCTTTGCCGCAAGTCTTTTGACCGGCGCGGCGTCAGGGCTGACAATGGCGACTATCCTGTCGCCGCTTATCACGTTTCCGTAGCCTATGCTGATAAGCTGCATCTGCATTCACCCCGGTTATTCAATGTTCTGTATCTGCTCGCGGATCTTTTCGATTTCCGCTTTTATGTCAACAACCTTGTGCGCAAGAGCGGCGTCGCTGACCTTTGAGCCGATGGTGTTTGCCTCGCGGTTCATCTCCTGAACTATGAAATCCAGCTTCCTGCCGACAGGGTCGCTGCCGGAAAGCATTTCTCTGAGCTGGTCGATATGGCTGCGAAGTCGCACGGTTTCCTCATCAACCGCTGTTTTGTCCGCGAATATTGCAGCTTCTGTCAGTATACGCTGAGGCTCAATTGTGGTATCCGTCAGTATTTCGCTGAGTCTTGCATAAAGACGCTCCCTGTATTCCTTTACAGTTTCGGGCGAGCGCTTTTCAATCTCTGCAACAATGGATATTATCGTATCGCAGCGCCCTAAAATATCGTCGCGCAGCTTTTCACCCTCGCGTTCTCTCATTGCGACAAAAGCCTGCAGAGCCTGCTCGCCGGCCTGCTCGACAATGCTGCAGAGCTTTTCCTCATTTTCGGGGGGCTTGCGTACATTGAATACGTCGGAATACCTCGCAACCGTCGAAACGGAAATATCGTCGGCAAGCTCGTACTTGTCCCTCAGCTCACGCAAAGCCTGAACATAGCCTGCAGCCAGCGGATGATTGATGCTGACCTGAGAAGCTACGTTTTCGTCTGCTTCGATGCTTACGAAAACATCAGCCTTGCCTCTTGTGACATATTTTGAAACAATGTTTTTAATGGTTTCCTCTATATAGCCGCAGCCCCTGGGTGTTCTGCACTGCAGCTCAAGAAAACGATGGTTGACAGATTTTATTTCGAAAACGACATTTCGTCCGTCAATCATTCCTTCGAATCTGCCGTAGCCTGTCATACTTCTGATCATATTATCTTCTCCGATCTTTCGCCTGTTCGTCTGTTTACATAAGAACATACTATAACAATTTATTTTACCAGTTTTAGCCCCCTTTTGTCAAGGCATTATCGAGGTTCGGGGGCATTATTATGAATTTTTTTAATGCTTTCGGGCAAAATAATTAAAAATGAAACAAACCTTTGCATTATTCCCCGAAAGGCGGTGCTGTTATGAAATCATTATTCAGGATGCTTTCCGTTATACTGGGCGTTTTTTCTGCTGCGGTATTTTCCGTATGCATAATTGCCTGTGCATCAACTCCGCAGGAAATATCTGTCTGTGCCGACAGCGGAGCGTATTTCTGCGGCTATCCTCTTACTGTGCGCTGCGGAGAGCTTCCTGCGGCGGCCGACCCGAACCTGACCGATACTGGCGGCAGCGGAGAAATAATGCTTTTCGGCGTTATTCCCGTCAAGGAGGTTTCCCTGCACTATACAGAGCGCCCGGTCGTATCCCTTGGCGGAAATCCGTTCGGGATAAGACTGTATACTGACGGGGTGATCGTATCCAGGGTGACTGACGTTGAAACAACCGGCGGTACTGCTTCTCCGGCGGAGGACGCAGGTATATGCGAAGGCGACATACTTCTCAGTGCCAACGGTGAAAGACTGCGCAGTAGCACGCAGCTGTCGGATATTGTAGCTTCCAGTCCGGGCGGGGTTGTGTTTACGGGAAAAAGGGACGGCAGGTCATTCCGCACGACAGTGTCACCTGTAACGGACTGCGCGGTGGATATGCTGAGAATTGGTCTGTGGGTGCGCGACAGCTGCGCCGGTATCGGGATGATAACCTTTACCGATAAGCAGAACAGAGCTTTCGCAGGGCTCGGACACGGTATTTTTGACAGTGACAGCGGCAGGATAATGCCGCTTGCGGACGGAGATATCGTTCCTGCGGAAATAACCGGTGTTTCCGGCAGCACGGCAGGCAGCCCCGGCACATTGTGCGGAAGCTTTACCTCGGGGACATCGTCAGGACTTATCGCGTCCAACAGCGAAAAGGGAATATACGGTTTTCTGTCGGGAAATGCAGAATACGGTGAGGATATCCCTGTGGCCTTCCGGCAGGAGGTGCACCGCGGAAAAGCGCAGATCTGCACTACCATAAGCGGTACTCATCCTCAGTTTTTTGATGCGGAAATATCGGATATAAGCTATGATAATACACAGGTCACCAAGAATATTGTCATAAGAATAACCGACAGCCGTCTGCTTTCTGCGACAGGCGGTATAGTGCAGGGAATGAGCGGGAGCCCGATTATCCAGGACGGCGCGCTCGTGGGTGCGGTAACACATGTATTTGTGAACGATCCGACATGCGGCTACGGTATCTTTGCAGAGAATATGAAAGACTATTGCAACGGTGTTATACAAAAAAATCAACTTTTCGCTTCTTAATTTAGTGAAGAGTTCAAAAATCCTCCGGATGATAATTATTTTTACTTTTACTCTTGCCAAATCTGGTAAGTTATGGTAATATTATTTCATCAAAAATAATTTAACGGGGGATCAACCATGAAAAACACATTTAAAATTCTCATCACTGACGAAAACGCAAAGGCTCAGGGCGAAAATGCAGAAATATTTGCCTGCCACGGCTTTTCTGCCGTATTCTGCCCGAAGGACGGCCGGGAGCTGCTTGCAAGCCTGAAAAACGACAGACCGGATGTCGTACTTATGGATATGTTCATGAGCAGCATTGACAGCGTGGGAGTTCTTCGCAGAGCCAAAAAGGAATACGGCGAAAAATGTCCTGTGTTTATCATTGTTTCCGGTTTTGACAGTCCTATGCTGGAAAGAGAAGCGCTCAGTGCCGGAGCAGCATATTTTGTGATACGCCCGTATGACCTTGGCGAGCTGCTTGACAGAATCGGTGACCTGATGAGCTACTGCAAGAGCGACATGGGCAGCATACTGAGCCTTGACAGGGAGCTGGAAATCACCGTAACCGAGATTCTTCACCAGATAGGAGTACCGGCGCATATAAAGGGATACCATTACCTTCGTGATTCCATCATGATGTGCGTGCTGCACCCGGAAATAATAAATGCCGTAACGAAGGAGCTTTACCCGTCGGTTGCCGGCAAATACGAAACCACACCGTCGCGCGTTGAGCGTGCCATACGTCATGCTATCGAGGTAGCATGGGACAGGGGAGATGTGGATGTACTGAATTCCTATTTCGGATATACTATCCAGGGAAGCCGCGGAAAGCCCACCAACAGCGAATTCATTGCCATGATTTCCGACAGACTGAGAATCAAGGGTAAGAGAACGGCGTAAGCGGTGCTTCAATCCATCTTTCCCGGGCGTCTCCATGTCCGGTTCATAAGGAAACAGCCTTGCAACCGTAAGGAAGCAAAGCAAAAGCGGAACGACTGAATTCATGATAAACATTAAATACAAAAGTCGATGAACTTAAGCATTCATCGACTTTTTTGGTTTGCCCGAAATGGGCAGTAACTTGGCGGTGAAAGTCCGCTACACGCTTGGCAGTAGGAAGTGTTAGCTGATGGCAAGGGTGTCCATCGT
>ONAX01000031.1 GCA_900315875.1 uncultured Eubacteriales bacterium
TCCACCTCACGATGGACACCCTTGCCATCAGCTAACACTTCCTACTGCCAAGCGTGTAGCGGACTTTCACCGCCAAGTTACTGCCCATTTCGGGCAAACTAAAACCAAGACCGCGGTCAGCCAGACTGCGGTCTTTTTCTATGTATGAGCATTAGTTATCCTCGGCTTGCGCCGGATGATACTTATAGTGCCGACGACAACTCAGTACAATAAATTGCGCATATACCAACAATTTACAGCTTTACAAGCGCAGGTTTTTGTGGTAGAATTATTGTAGAGGATAAAACACCCGTCCGGCAAAGTGTACAGAAACTGTCTCAGAAGCCTTGCGTTCTTTGACAGCCGTGAACGGATAAAAAACGATCCGTTCACAGAATTTCCCCCATGAATACTAGTGTTTCAGACACTTTGTGAACGGATGAACGGATAATTATCTAAAAAGAGTAAAATAAAAATAGTAAGTATATAGAAAATGCGTTCACACGTTCACAGGTACAGTACGGACAATATGCAAAGGAGGCATTGTAATGGCAAGACGAAAATTTGAGGACGTCTCTCCTGCAGCATCCCCTTCCCATACGGGCACAGCGGACGGACTTCCGGCTGTCTGCAGGTGTATCCGAGCCTGCAGAGAGAAAAATGGTATGGAACAAAAGGCTCTGGCGCTCGCGGTGGGAGTAACGGCAAATTCCGTCAGCAACTGGGAAAACGGGCGCTCGCGGCCCGATATAAACCTTATCCCTGCAATATGCCGTGTGCTTGAAATATCACCATATGAGCTTTTTGGCATAGCAGAGCCTGTGCAGAGAATATCGCCGCAGCAGCAAAGGCTTATCGACGACTATGACAAGCTTTCCTCGTCAAATAAAAAAGTCGTGGATACACTAGTGGAAATGCTGCTTGCCGCCCAGCAGGAGCAGGACTGCCCCATGCTGCGTGTTCTTATGCACTACGGCAGAAGCCTTGCGGCAGGTACCGGCGATCCTACGGAGCTTGAAGCGGACGCGCAGCCTGTGTATGTATACGAAACGCCGCAGACACGGCGCGCAGACAGCATATTCCGCGTAAACGGAGACAGCATGCAGCCGATGTTCAGAAACGGTCAGGAGGTCCTTGTGCAAAGGCTTCCGGACGGCACAGGGCTACGATTCGGGGAGACGGGCGCATTCATTGTCGGAAATGAAACCTACATCAAGCAATACGAACCCGACGGGCTTCATTCCGTTAATCCGGATTATCCGGTGATGCATTTCGGAGATGATGACGCAGTATTCCTCATAGGCAGGGTCATAGGCACCATAGAGCCGGACAGCTATGCAAAACAGGAGGACATCGACAGATACAGCCTCATGCACGGTGACAGCGCCGGTATATAGGAGGTGACGGTCGTGAAAAGTTCATCGGAAAAGGTATATGTAAAGGTGAATACAGATTTTGACTCAACGGGCTATATGCAGCCGAGATCAATCATCTGGTCGGACGGAAGAATATTCAGGATAGAAGCAGTACGGGATTTCCGTCCGGCGTGTGCATTTGAACGCGGCAGAAACGGCGACTGCTATACGGTCGTGATACACGGAGAGGAACGCTTTTTATTCTTTGAAAAGACAAACGAATTGTTTGCTTCCCGTGTAGGACGGTGGTTTGTGGAATGTCCGGCGGACAGCGCCGCCATATAACGGGATAACTGATTCAGAAAGGAGGGCACGCTGTGGAACACACATATATTGCGATCGACCTGAAAAGCTTTTACGCCAGCGTCGAATGTGCAGAGCGCAGGCTTGATCCGCTCAGAACGAATCTTGTCGTAGCGGACAGCTCACGCACGGAAAAAACCATATGCCTTGCGGTATCGCCCTCCCTTAAAGCATACGGCATACCGGGGCGTGCAAGACTTTTTGAGGTAATACAGAGGGTACGCGAGGTAAACGGAAAAAGACTTTCTGACGCAATAAGGCAGCGAAGGGTGCACCGGGACGAAAACGGCAGCTACAGCTTTACGTCCTCCTCCTTTGACTCAGACGCACTGCAGTCTGACCCTTCGCTGGAGCTTTCGTATATCATCGCGCCGCCGCGCATGAAGCTGTATGAGCAGTACAGCACGAAAATATATTCGATATACCTCAGGTACATTGCTCCGGAGGATATACATGTATATTCTATCGACGAGGTTTTCATAGATGTAACGCGCTACCTGTCGACATACCGTATGAGCGCGCACGAGCTTGCAATGGCCATGATACGCGAGGTACTTTACACTACCGGAATAACCGCCACGGCAGGCATCGGGACAAACCTGTATCTTGCCAAGGTGGCAATGGATATTGTCGCAAAGCACATTCCTGCGGATAAGGACGGTGTGCGTGTGGCTCAGCTTGACGAAATAAGCTACAGGGAAAAGCTGTGGTGTCACAGGCCGCTGACGGATTTCTGGAGGGTCGGCAGGGGCTACAGCACAAAGCTCGAGGCAATGGGACTATATACCATGGGTGATATTGCAAGAGCCTCACTGGCGCCCGAATGGGAGGATGTGCTGTACCGCATGTTCGGTGTAAATGCGGAGCTTCTGATCGACCACGCCTGGGGCTGGGAGCCGACGACAATTGAACAGATAAAGCAGTACCATCCCGCCACGACATCACTGTCATCGGGTCAGGTTCTGAAAACGCCATACGATTTTGAAAAGGGGCGGCTTATCGTACACGAAATGACGGAGCTGCTTGTACAGGATCTGGTCAGAAAGTCACTCGTCACAAAGCAGCTTGTACTGACAATAGGCTACGACAGAGAAAGCCTTATTGTTGATGTTCCCGGCAGAAGCATGCGAGACACAACCTATGCCGTAGCAAAGACAGGGCAGCCATACACAGGTGCGGTTCACTCAGACCATTACGGCAGAGCTGTTCCGGCGCATGCACACGGCACAGGGAATATACCGAAATACACCTCCTCAGCCAGGAGGATAACAGAATGTGTGCTGGAGCTTTATGACAGGATAACCGACCCGCAGCTGCTGATACGCAGAGTCACAATAGCGGCATGCGCGCTGATTCCGGAGGAAAGCATACCTCCCGAGCAGGCAGAGCAGCTGGAGCTTTTCACAGATTACGAGGAGCTTGACCGCAGGCGCAGGGATGAAGAAAAGACAGACGAAAAGGAAAAGCGCGTGCTTCGTGCCATGCTCACCCTGCAGGACAGATACGGCAAAAACGCCGTACTCAGGGGCATGAACTTCATAGAAGGCGGAACCACTATAGAGAGAAACGGTCAGATAGGAGGTCACAAAGCATGAGCAGCGATGAAAACGCAAGGGATGCATATGCGGATATAATAGACCTCCCCCACCACCGTGCGGAAAATCGGCGGCATATGTCGCTGTACGACCGTGCGGCACAGTTTGCTGCATTCAAGGCACTTTCGGGCTATGAGGATATGATAGACGAAAGCGGACGATACACGCAGAGCCGTCCGGAGCTTTCCGACTATGAGCTGGAGCTGCTCGACCGGGAAACTGCTTTGCTTTCGGCACGCATGGAAAACGGAGAAAAGCCGGAGGTCACTGTGACGTATTTTGTGCCTGATCCGTTCAAAAGCGGCGGCAGCATACAAAGTATAAGGGCAAGGATAAAGGAGATTGATTCCGTTTTCAGGTGCATGACGCTGTACGGCTCGGATGATACCGAGGACAAAAAAACAGACCCGATTGTCATCTCTCTCGATGACATAACCGGGATAAATGCATAAAACCCGTGCCGCAGCTCAGATGCTGCAGTACGGGTATTATTCACTTAATATACAAATACGGGCATTCCCACATATGCCTTCTGAAAAATCTGCTCCGCGACATATGTCGGAACATTTACACAGCCGTGGGAACCGTTCGTAAGATACTGATTGCCGCCGAAGCTCTCCTGCCACCTTGCGTCGTGGAAGCCGACAGCGTATGTAAAGCCTACCCAGTAATCGACAATGGTTTCGTAACCGGGGCCGTACAGAGTAGCGTCCCTTATCTTGTCGGTTACGGAAAATGCGCCGGTAGGAGTATCGTTACCCATATTCGGGTTTCCGGTGACGACGGGAGATTCCAGAACTCTCTTCCCGTTCAGATATAACCACATATACTGGTCAGAAATGCTGACCTCGGCGTAGCTGTTGCCGTAGTCGGTCTTTGCACCGTATTCGCCCATTATGCGCACCCACCAGTTCTTGCTTTCCTCGGTGCCGTCAGTAAGACATACGGTTACGGTATTGCCCTCCAGCGAAAGCTCAGCAATGCGCTTTGCGGCATAATCCTCGTCCATAATCCAGCCGGTACTCTGATTTACGATACTCACCGTTTCCCCGTAGGAAGTAACGAATTCAAAGAAAGGAACGAAGGTGTTGTATTTTTCAGCAAGAGTTCTGACATATGCCTTGATCTTGTCGTTGTCCGTTTTATACTGATAAAGGTCCTTTTCGAGGGGTTCGAGTATTATCCAGTCGGAGATGGTGCTGATATCCAGTGTTTCAGTACTGTTGCCGATAACAAGTATTATCTTGCTTCTGGCAACCATACCATATTCGTCATATTTTCCGGGAGATATGCGACTTTGCTGCTCCTCCGGTCCGGAATTAACCAGAGTGGTCGAGATACCGGAAGATATGGACAGAAAGACGAACCCGACAATCAGCGCTGCAAAAACAACGCATCCGAACACAGATGAAATTATAACAATTCCCTTTGCTCCTACCCGTTTCATCGTCCGCCTGCTTTCATACTAAAATAACCGCCGGAACACTACCCGAAAACCACGTCCATTTTATTATATAACAAGCCAGAAGCAATTTCAATAGTCAGGCAGGATAATGTCGCATAACAGATTTTTATGAATAATTCCGGGGGATTATCTGTAACTGCCATTTTTGTGCTTGAAGCTCATCTTGTCGGAATACATAGACTGATCGGCACGTCTGAACACAGACTCCACCGTATCGCCCTTTTCAAATACACCTATTCCGACCGCTGCGCAGTATCTTTCATACGGCGGTACGGCGGTATTGTAATAGCTGTTGTAGTATTCCATCCTGAGCCTGCGAACAAGCACATCGCGCTCCTGATAGTCAAGTCCCGTGGCAATAACGACAAATTCATCTCCGCCGATTCTGTATATCGGAGAATGACTGAAAACCTTGCTTATGATAGCGCAGCTCCCCTTGATATAGTTATCTCCGGCCTTATGTCCGACATAGTCGTTGATGCGCTTAAGGTCATTGAGGTCTACCATAACTATGGCAAATCTGCCGACGCCCTTGGATATCCTCTTTGACAGCTCCTCAACCTTACGGGCATATGCTGTTTTATTACCGACACCGGTCAGCTCATCATTGTATGCTTCGGCATTCATCTTGTCAAGACGGTCGTCCCTGTCGCGGATATCGCTTTCAAACTGTCTGAGAATGTTCAGATAGCGCTGCTTGTCTTTTTCAAGCTTTGACATATCGTTTAGATAGTCGATAATGTTCATCTGGGTAGTACGGATTACATCATAAATATCGCTTATCTCATCGTTACGATTCTTCATATTGATGCTGATAACGTTTGCCTCATCATAGCTGAGGTTATTTTCAGGATCAAATTTCCGTGTTTCATCCGTTATCTTCTTCAGAGGACTGATAAAGATCTTATTGACAAATATCAATGCTATAATCAGCACGATAACCGTTATCACAAGAGAACTGATAAGAATATAGATGATATAGCTGAAGCGCTGGATCATGCTGCCTTCCATATCTATATCACAGCCGACATGACATACTATATTACCGTCTGCGTCATACACCGGGACATACGCCGAGCAAAGCCAGCCCCACTTTCCGGTGGTTATTGTCGTTTCTATCTTTTTGGATGTATCCACGCCATTAAGCTCCGGCTCCCTCTCCTCGTAATTGCCGGTCTGATACAGCGGGTTATCGTAATCGTCCAGAAGATACATATCATAGTCAGCGTGCTTATCCCCCAGCACGATCAGATACAGATATTTGACATCTTCCATATTATCGATAAAGGTGCACATGATCATGCGGATATCTTCATATTCCTGCCACATGCCTTTTTCTTTAAGATAATTTTCGATCAGTGTTTCATCCTCGCTTTTTCAGCCTTCTCCCGAAGCTCCTGAAATTCCTTCGATTCGGCGACTTCGCGCAGCTTTCCGAGAAATTCGGGGTCAACGGACGAAACAAAGTTCCTTGCTGAATTTTCAGACAGTCTTTTGAAATAATTATCTATCTGGATAACATTGAAGAAGTAGGCAGCCAGAGCTACTCCGAAAGAAACGGTAAATGTAATTATTATCAGGAAAACATTTATTTTCATACTGACAGAAAAACGTTTTTTCTTGCCGAGCATTATACTCCCTCCGTTGCTGACCTGTCGGTCAGATAATTGTCATAAAAAATGAACATAAGCACAGCCGGCTTATAAATAAATTCCATTTATATATGACAAATACTTCTTCTTGATTATATTGTACTACACTTCGCCTAAATAGTCAATAAAATAAAATAATATGAAAAAGTTATATGCAAGATGCACTATTAATGCGACTAAAAAAGAAAAAACAGCAACCGGAGAATATCCGATGCTGTTTTTCCTGAATTGATATTTAGTTTTTTATTCAAGCGGAATCATGGGCATTTCTATTCTGCTCTTTTCCCTGCCTCCTGTCTCACTGCTGTCCTGAGCGGATGAGTTTTCGCCGGAAGAGAGAGATTCTCCGCCGTTCTGTCCGGAGTTTTGCCGTGAAGACAAGCTGTTTACAATGACAAAAATCAGAACAGCCAGAAGTATGACCATTACAGTTCCTGAAATGACCGTTATTAATTTTTGCTTATTATTTTGTTTATTATTTTTCTTACTATCCATATTCACTTAATATCAGTTTTGTTCTTTCTGCCGGAGCTCCTTTTCAGGAGGACAAGCATGCAATGCAACCGGTTTTATTGTATCTCAAAGAAAGGAAGTCGTCAATATGAATAATAACGGTCAGCAGTTTCAGCAGCAATCAAGTGAACAGCCGTACATTCAGACAGGGCAATCATATTATCCTCCGCAGTCTGTTCCCCCTCCCCCGCAGCCGCCAAATAAATTTGCAAAAGGCTGCATAATGGCAATTATGGCTGCCGGATTAGGTTTTTTGATGTTTGTATTTCTGATAACTGCCTGCAGTCTGCTTGTAGGTATAAGCAGAGGTGCAAAAGAAAGCGTATCTTCGGAGAGAAGTATAGTATCATCAGCACCTGAAAGCAGCCTGCCGCAGAGCAACTCGGGTGCATCAAAGGAACAAAGCAGTCTGACCGAATCCACGCAGCCGTCAGAAGAAGAATCCGTACAGAGCAGTGCTCAGGAGTCTTCCGGAAAAAACGAAGCATCCACCGATAACAGCAGTGAGCTGTCGTCTCCCGAAAGCAGTGAGGAGATGGTGGACGGCATGAGAAAAAGCTTTGTGGATTCCATGAACAGCTACGAAGCATTTTTTGATGAATATATAGATTTCATGACCAGCTTCAAAAAATCTCCGAGCACAGCAGAGATGATTATTCAATACGCGGAATTCATGCAGAAATATGCAGAATATATGGATAGTTTTGAGAAGGTCGGCAATGAAGATCTGAATGAAAAGGAGCTGAACTATTACCTGGAGGTTCAGACCAGGGTATCCCAGAAACTTCTGTCAGCGTCACTGACTATGGCAACTGAATCATCGGAAACTTCGGTTTAAATAATATATACAGGAAAGGACGGTCAATAACTGCGAATGACCGTCCTTAATCGTTATTCTGTTTCAGGAGCGCAGCAATGGCATTATTACATTATTTTTCAGAAATTGTTGTATTAACAATGCCTTTTGTGGTATTATTACAGTATGATGTAATAATCAGAGAAAACGGAAAGAGAGGTTAATTGAAATGGAAAAGACATTTGTTACAGGTCAGACCCTTATCGGCGAGATCGTTGCCAACTATCCCGACGCTGTAGATGTTCTGTATGAATGCGGCATGCACTGCATAGGATGCCCTGCATCCCAGATGGAGTCCCTTGAGGAAGCATGCGCTGTTCACGGCATCGACGCTGCGCAGGTTACTGCAGCTCTCAATGAGAAAATCGCAGCTCAGCAGGCATGAGAAACGGGTTTGAAAAAACATAAAAATGATCCGCTGTCCTGCGACGGCGAGCTCAGTCCTTTGTGACCACAACAATGGGACACCCTGTTACCGGGGTGTCCCATTTTCTTGACTCTTTTAAAAATTTTCTCTTGCCGGAGGATTTCTCAGGTAAGAAATTATTCTATCTGCCCGGGGAGCGACACCAAGCGCTGTACTCAACGATAATTTTCCGGGTGACTTTCGGATCCGCTGCCGTAACGAAGGCCGGCAAAACTTCAGATTTGTGTAATACACGCGGATTGCTGCTATTTCTTATTCTTTAGGATCTCCCGACGGATATAGTCCACGGTCTTATCCTCTCCCTCATCAGCAAGCATTTTCAGCAGCCTTCCCAGCAGCTCATCCGTTTCAGGATGTATTATATAGTGGTCGTGGGATTTCAGGTAATAATTATATGCGTCCGCGTCAGTGTAGTCCTTCCCGCGGTAGTTTTTGGAGGCTGCTACCCTGTCGCAAAACATTTCAACTGTATACCTGACGGGCATTTTCATTCCTATCATAGTCTGCCCCGGTTCAAGACCGTAGTCAATCCAGTATTCCATGTGGTGCTTGTTTCTTCCCTTATGGTGAAGCCATGCGGCGCTGTAGCCGACAATTTCGCGCTGCGCTGCATTCGGGCTGCGTGTGCCCTGATAGTATTTCGCCCCGGCAAGAAATTCCACCGGACTATACTTTGACAGATCGTGCAGCAACGCCTGTCTGTACAGCCCGACCTTGAAACAAAGTTTCATTACAAGCCATTTATGATGATTTATAGTCTTCAGGTGCTGCAGCCATTTCATTCTGTTTCCTCCGTAAGATTAAAAGGGAAAACCTGCAAAAGGCATCCGCCCTCGTAAGGTTTTCCCTGTTTTGTATTATGTCTGCCGGGATCACTGCCCGTCAAGCATTGAATATACGCGGTCGAGATCGGACTTTGCTACCAGAATTGAAACCTGTGCTTCGCTCGTGGTTATCAGCCTGATATCAGCTTCGGCTGCAGCAACCTTTGAAAAAATACCTGCCGCAACGCCCGGACAATGCTCCATTCCGGCGTCGTCGATTGAAATCTTACAGTTTCCGCTGCTGACTATGGGTCTGATATCACTGTCGCCGAGACCGGATGTATAGCTGAGTATCTTTACAAGGTCATCATCAACGATCGTGAACGAAAGACTTGTTTTCGAGCTCTGCACCGGAGCCAGGGATATCATATCAACGTCAACATCCATTGCGGCGATTTTTGAAAAAACATCCGTTATGAAGGTAATCTCTGCAGGAATATTATGCAGCGTAACCAGGGTAATATTTTCACTTACGGTAATAGAAGCAGCCATTGCTTTTCCTCCTTATTTCTCTGCAAGCAGGTCGGACATATTGTACATGCCGGGCTTTTTGCCCACAATAAACACTGCCGCATTGAGTGCGCCGACAGCAAACACTGTCTTGGAATGTGCGCTGTGGCTGATCTTCAGAACCTCATCCGTTCCGGCAAAAATTATTTCATGCTCACCTACAATATTGCCTCCGCGCACGGAATGTATGCCTATTTCACGCTTATCACGCTTTTTGCGGTAGGAATGGCGGTCGTAGACATATTCGCTGTCCGGTTTTACGCTTGCAACAGCGTCGGCAATCATAAGAGCTGTACCGCTCGGAGCGTCAAGCTTCTGGTTGTGGTGCTGTTCAACGATCTCAACGTCGAAATCCTCGCCGAATACGGACGCCGCCTTCTTCGCAAGCTCGATAATAAGATTGATGCCAAGAGACATATTTCCCGAATAGAAAACCGGAACAGACTTTGAAGCCTCGGCTATTTTTGCCTTCTGCTCCTCATCATAGCCTGTTGTGCAGATAATACAAGGAAGCGAATGCTCCTTCGCATAATCAAGCATATCGTCAAGTACAGCAGGATTGGAAAAATCAATAATAACATCCGCCATGACATCTAGCTCAGAAAATGATGCGGCGTATGTATAGTCAGGATCCTTCGGTGCGAAAAGATCCACACCGGCTACGACCCTGCAGTCACTGCGGGCAGCAGCGCAGGAAAGAACGGCAGCGCCCATCTTTCCCGAGCAGCCCGAAAGAATTATATCCGTCATTTTGAACCTCCGGAAAATTATTTGATAAGTCCGTACTTTGTCATAACTGCCTTCAGCTTTTCAAGGCCGGCATCCGTCATAGGAGCAAGGGGCAGGCGGCACGGGCCGCAGTTATAGCCGCAAAGGTTCATTGCAGCCTTGATCGGAATAGGGTTCACGTCAGAGAAATATATATCCATAAGCTCAATATACTTCTTCTGCATTTCAAATGCGCCCTTATAATCACCGTCAAGAGCCTTCTGCATCATTTCGTGGCATTCCTTCGGATTTGAATTAGCGAACACGGAAATAACGCCGACGCCGCCCATCATTGCAATGGGAACAGCCTGGCTGTCCTCTCCGCTGTAGATATCAAGATTATCTCCGCAAAGAGCCATTGTGCGTACAAGCGCGGAAATGTCGCCGTTTGCTTCCTTTGTAGCCCTGATATTCGGGTGCTTGCAAAGCTCGGCATAGGTTTCCGGGCGGATATTGCAGCCCGTTCTGGACGGTACATTATAGAGTATGATCGGGATATTCACCCTGTCTGCAATATAGTTGTAGTGCATGATAAGACCGCTCTGGGAGGTCTTATTATAATACGGCGTAACAGAAAGCAGAGCATCCGCACCAAGGTTCTCGGCTTCCTTAGACAACTCAGCCGCAAACTTTGTATCGTTGCTGCCTGCACCTGCCACAACGGGCACGCGGCCTGCAACCCTTTTTACGGTATATTCAATCACCCTGCAATGCTCGTCTGCATCCATAACGGCGGATTCGCCGGTGGTACCGCAGGCGACGATAGCGTCGGTGCCGTTATCGATCTGAAAATCGATAATTCTGCCGTATTCATCGTAGTTAATGCTGCCGTCGGCATTCATAGGCGTTACAATAGCAACGCCGGAGCCGGTAAAAATATGGTCAGCCATAAAAATCCTCCTTTGTAATCTGACCAGTTTAACAATCTGGGGCTTTCCGCCAAAACTTACCAAAATTGATTGTCCAAAATCCCGGAAAAAGCTCAAGTCTCTGCACCCATATTATTAACTGCAAATGTTTCTGTTATTTTTCATCATGATTATCGAACCGTTTTGACACAGCTTTAGTTTACTGCACTTATAAACGGTTTCCATTCATAGGAATTTCCCTCACTGTCAAATATTTCACCCTCGAATAGCCAGCCCGGCACTAGATAACCCGTATCTTCAATGAGCTGATATTTCTGGCGAACAGATTTAACAGTGCACGTTCCGCCCCAGACTTCTCCTCCGACATCTTTTGATATATCAAGTGCTTCACTCTGGGAAATACATTCAGTCGTTTCCACCAATACACCACTGACCATTCCGTTATCAATTGAAACAAGTGATCCTTCGTGATCTATCGCAACTACGACTGTTCCCTCCGTACACCGTTGATCCCCATGATTCACAGGCTCAAATTCCAGATATCCATAACCGTCATTGAACCTGTCGGTAAGGTTATCAGAGACGGCAACATCATCTTTTGATATTCCGAAATTTTCCAGTGCTTTCCACGCGGATAATGTCATCGTTTCTTCATCGGGCGGTTCCTCGCCTGATACATTCTGTTCAGATGAAATATATGATTCTGCACCGGGATCAAGCTCAAGAGAAGGCATCTCAGGGGGTTCTTCTGAATCCTGTGGACTGTTATAATTAACTGACCAGCGGCCATAAGAAAATATATAGATTGTATACCGCCCATCTCTCAATATCCAATCTCCGTTTTGATCCTGTGTAAATTCTCCTTCAAAGCCTGTCATCCGCATAAGCCGTTTTTGTAAGCTTTCAAGCGATTCCGTTTCCTGATATTGGTAAACAGGCATTGTCACTTCTTCATCACTGAGCTGAATTTGCAGAGAAAAATCTTCGGGTCGAAAATGATAATATACAATATTGCCATACTTTGATCAATTACCAAGGAAAGGAAGCAACGCATACGGTGCAGAAACAATAGCCAGTATCAGAACGCCAGCTGTTATTTTTTTCAGACCGCCTTCTGCTTTATGCCCTGAGATAAAACGTATGATACTGTATACAATCAAAAAAACAGCGTATCCGCACAGACCGCCTATCGTATTTGCTGTCAGGTCATCAATATCAGTTCCCCGTCCTGTAAAAAGCTGAAGCAATTCAGTCGCTAATGATGCCGCAAACGTCGCACCTGTCACAGTATACCATTTACAGAATTTTTTCGGGGAAACAATCGGCAGAAGTACACCAAAGGGAACAACCATCAGTACATTAAGCAGATACTGCCATATAAGAGTTGTATTTTCCGGGCCATAGCGGTAAGCAACATAAAACATCCGAAACGGTACAATGTTATATGAAAACATACCGCTGCCGCCAAAGCTGTTGTTAAGCTGAGTGACATAGATAAACATCAGCACCCAGCCGACCATAACATACTCTGCCAACATAATTCCTGCTTTGGGCTTTTCTCTGCGTTTTCTAAGTGCAAAAAATACACCTGCATATACGATAGCCGAAATCACAGCGGCAGGTATAAATATCGGAAGTAAATCAATAATATATTCCATGTTTCACCCTCCTGTGAAACCATCTCTGTCAGCTGTGCAGACATCCCCACACAGAGTATTGTGAATCACGTCAATTATTAACATCTTCCGGGACGGGATAGCTTACAGCTCATCCCACTCTATCATCCCGCGCAATTTATCAGTTTCAAAAAATTGTTCAATAACATTCACTGCCTTTTCCAGCGGAATAACGCAGCAGTTTTCTATCCACATTTTTTCGCTGCAGTTATTCGACATAAACACCGTTACATCGTCCTCAGAAAGGTCATTGTCACCCTCTGCGGCAAGTCCGCGAAAACCCGGATGCCCATCCTCGGGGAAAAAATGTACATAAGCGAGCTTCCCCTTTGTAAGAGCCGCCATAAACGGAAAGGGCTTTTCTGTTGAGATCCAGAATTCATTGAAGCCATCGGAATTCTGCTTTGAAAGAATATCCTTTATGCCACTCTTATCTGCACATTCATCTGTGCCGAGAAAATGCTCAAACTTCATTTTATGATCTCCCTTATTACCTTCAGAAAAAGCAGCAGCATTATCCGGACGGATTATCTGTCCATGTAGCCCTCTGCGCAGAGAAGCTCAGCAAGAAGCACTGCACCGCCTGCAGCGCCGCGAAGAGTGTTGTGGGACATGCATACAAACTTGATTGTGTACTGTGTATCCTCTCTCAGTCTGCCGACAGAAACTGCCATGCCGCCCTCGAGGTTTCTCTCGCTCTTGATCTGCGGACGATCCGGCTCAGTGAAATAGTGCAGGAACTGCTTCGGTGCACTCGGAAGACCCAGCTCCTGCGGCTTGCCGCTGTAGCTTTCCCAATCCTTGATGATCTGATCGATGCCGGGGTTGTTTTCCAGCTCTACAAATACTGCAGCTGTGTGACCGTCAGAAACAGGCACACGGATGCACTGAGCTGTGATAGACGGGGACTGAGCCTTTACGATCTGACCGTTTTCGATTGTACCCCAGATCTTCAGCGGCTCCTGCTCGCTCTTCTCTTCTTCTCCGCCTATGTAGGGTATTACGTTGTCGATCATTTCAGGCCATCTTTCAAAGGTCTTGCCTGCTCCGGAAATTGCCTGATATGTGCAAGCCAGAACCTTCTTTACGCCGTACTTCATCAGCGGATGAACAGCCGGAACATAGCTCTGCAGTGAGCAGTTGGACTTGACTGCAACGAAGCCTCTCTTTGTGCCGAGACGCTCTCTCTGAGCTTTGATGATCTCGAGGTGGTTGTCGTTGATCTCCGGGATTACCATCGGTACATCGGGAGTAAAGCGGTGAGCGCTGTTATTGGAAACAACGGGGCACTCAGCCTTTGCATAAGCCTCCTCAAGAGCACGGATATCCTCTTTCTTCATATCAACTGCGCAGAATACGAAATCAACCTTTGAAGCTACCTCTTCAACATTGGCAGCATCTACGATAACCATATCCTCCATAGCCTTGGGCATGGGGGTTGTCATAGCCCAGCGTCCGCCTGCAGCCTCTTTATATGTCTTGCCTGCGCTTCTTGCGCTTGCAGCGAGAACAGTAACGTTGAACCACGGGTGATTTTCAAGAAGGGTAGCAAAGCGCTGACCAACCATACCTGTAGCTCCGATAATACCTACATTAAACTTTTTTTCCATCGTTTTCTCTCCTTCACATAATTCCTCAAAAGCCGCAGTCAAAATAAACGCCGGATATCTTTTCAGAATCCGGCATTAATCATCTAATCAACAGGGGTACAGCTGCGCTTATATGGCCGCTGCACGATAGCTCCCCATCAATATTTCATGATGACAGTCACATGGCAGCTTTACCATGCGCCCAGGAAAAAAGCGTGCCGAGCTTTCTCCTTCGGCGGTGAGTCTATTCAGACGCTTCAACGGCACCGGCTGCCTCCGTCGTCCTACACGAGCTCTCCGCACCTCTATCCGGCTGCGAAATACTTTCAACTACTATATAATATAACATTATACGGCGCAGTTGTCAACTTTTTTAGAAAAATAGGAAAAATTTTTAATCTGTAGTATCAAATGCATGATAAATCAGCGGCATTTTTCGTCCGGGGAGATACACACTGTGGTCATCCCCCCGAACATCATCAGTTCATAAAGCACTCACTCAATATCCTTGATTGCCTCATTCATTGCTACACGGCGAACCCGGCGCATTTCAAATACATATGCCGCAAGGAAACACAGCACACCTATTCCGATCATCTCCGGATATAGCATCGGGTCAAGATAGAATGTGATCCATCCGTTGTAGCGCATCATGATTTCATGATACAGGACAAAGATAAGCCACCCTATAAGAGGCAGACTGACAAGCATTGAAATCATTACCACTACGCCCGTTGCAAGATTGTAAAGACCGGAGATTTCGCCGTTTTTGTAGCCGAGTATTTTGAGCACGGAAATTGAACGGGCGTTTCTTTCCGTTATCATCTTTGACAGGATGTATATCATAAGAATGTATACCGCAACGGCAAACAGAGCAAAAAGTCTTACAAATCCGACGGAGTTTTCCAGCTGATCGGCGGATGATGTCAGATCGCTTCTTCCGATTTCGGAAGCTATGTACATTTCATCGATATCCTCTATCTTCTCATTGCTGAAATATCCGGTGAAATAATCACTGCCTTTGTCAAATATCTTCCGGAAATTCTCAAGTCCGGTAAATACGCAGAGTGACGGAGGATAATCGTAAGTCAGCTCATTTTTGAAATCATAGGTTCGTGTGGAGAATTTCTCCGAAAAATGAACTGTATCCCCTACATTCACACCATATTTGTCTGCATACGCAGAGGAAAAATAGAAATTGTCTCCCGAAAAATCCAGTCCACGCACATACTGAGAATTTTCTGAAATGCCGTAAACGGTAATATCCTCGCCGTTATCGTTTTTGACACTGTATATAGCAAATTTTTCGGCACCCTGTGTATCGGTTTCAGTCTGAGCCTTAAGTATATACTGGTGCTCTGCTATTATATTATCCATAATTACACTGCGGAAGGAATCAAACATCGGGTTCCAGATTAGACTGAACATCAGAAGCAGGTTTGCAAAAAGGATTCCCACAAACAAAACGAGATATGCCTGATAATTGCGCAGAATAACCCTTATGCGGAAACGCATTTTGAAGCTGCCGAAGCGCAGAGGAATACTGCGCGATGTTTTGCGCCTTTTAAGCTCGCGGCGCAGAAACTGCAGCGGCGGCAGGGACATAAGACGCATCAGCATTACAAGCTCAATAATCAGTACTATCGCAACGGGAACAAAGGTCGTAGTAATGAACGCTTCGGCATTGATTATCGGTGTATAAGACGGGAAGGAATATGATCCGTAATACATCGACGCGCACAGATCGTTCATAAAGGTATAACCCATGATATTGCCCAGGACCGCAGCAACAAAAACAGTAATAACCGAGATAACCATATAATGCCCCACAAGCTCTCTCCTATGGTAGCCGGAAGCCCGCAGCGTTCCGATTACTCCGGCATCCTGCTCGGCAGTGCTCTTTGTTGTAATCGCGGTTGCAAGTGCAATAACTGCGATTGTAATATACAGCAGCACAAGGACAAATATCTTGTCGCCGCCGACATCATCTGTCGCCATATTAATAGCAGAATTCGATTCGGACGGAATGAAATCCGTCAGCACAGCAGGCATATCACTTTCACTGATCTGTGCCTTACTGAGGTCAAGCTTACCGCTCATCATCTGAAGAACAATATCCTGCTTCAGTTTATCAAGCTCGTCCTCCGAGGCCTCGGAAAGATCGTCCATCAGAGAAACGGACTTGTCGTGCTTTTCCTGATCTGAAAGATTTCGGTCTTTATACATCCATGCATAGTTATATACAATTCCCGTATCGCTCATATCCTCGAACGCCTGCTTTGTTACAAAGGCGACGCAGAAATCGAGTGCATTGAACATGAAATCCGTATTCTTTTTATATAGCGATGTATAATCAGGAACGGTGGAAAAACCGGTAATGCGGTAGTCCTTTCCGTCTATCCGGATATTGTCCCCGACGGAGATACCATTATTCTTTGCATAAAGACGGTCAATGGATATTTCGTTATTTTCGTGCGGCACCTCTCCGCTGAACATATCGATAAGATTTACTTCCGTACGCACGGGATACACGCGCATGATATGATCATTTTCAAGGGTTTTATCCTTATACAGCAGATCATACAGGTTAAGATCATTTTTCTCTGCGACGGTACGCATTTTGTCGCTTATCTGCTTATTAAGAGTAAAATGACCATCCTCGGTTTTCTGCTCGGTATACTGAAGCGAAAGACGCTGTGAAATGCTCGATGTTGCAATAAAATAGCCGGAACAGAAGCCGATCGTAAGCAGCAGAAACAGAAGCATTGCTATATTTTTGCCAAGATTTCTGCGGAACTCCCTCGGGATACGCTTATAAAGAGGATTTTTCATACCGCTCCCCCTTACCATTCCAGCTCGCCTGCAGGAGTTTTAACCGCATTGGTCTTATTGCTTCTGATGGTGCCGTCCCTTAGCTTTATCACCCTGTCCGCCATGCTCTTCAGAGCATCATTATGCGTAACCATTATTACTGTATTTCCGCAGGTACGGTTGACCTCCTCAATCAGCTTCAGTATATCCTTTGATGTCTTGTAATCAAGAGCACCGGTCGGCTCGTCACAAAGCAATATCGACGGACGCTTGACAATAGCCCTGCCGATCGATGTGCGCTGCTGCTGACCGCCGGAAAGCTGGTTCGGCATTTTATTTCTGTGATCCCACAGTCCGAGAAGATGAAGCATGTCATCAATATTCATCGGGTCATCACTCAGATAGGCACCCACCTCGATATTTTCCCTTACCGTAAGGTCGGGTACAAGGTTATATGCCTGAAAAACATATCCCAGATGGCGCCGTCTGTACTGCGAAAGTGTTTTTTCGTTCATGTCCGCAAGCTTTTCGTCACCGATCATAATGGAGCCTTCGTCCGCCGTTTCGATACCGCCGATTATATTCAGCAACGTTGATTTACCGGATCCGGAGGGACCAAGAAGCACACAGATACTGCCGCTTTCCACAGTACAGCTGATACCGCGGAGAACCTCCGTCTTATTATCGCCGCTGCCAAAGGATTTATGTATATTTTCAATCGTGAGCTGCATATTGCTCCTCCTTTGTTAGTCTTGTCTAACCGTATTTTATCATACCACCATTCTCTTGTCAAGCAAATAACAAACACCGGGATAACCTTCCGCGACAACCTCAAACGGGAGTTTTACAGATACAGACTGTTTTTGACTTTAGTCATGTCCGTTCCGGATTAAGCAGAAATATTAATCAATAAGCCGCCCCTCCATTTTTTTCGTCAGAGAGAGCGGCTTTTGAGTTATTCTTTAATCAGGGGTATCAGTTTTTGTAGATTCCGGATACCTTCTCAGATGTATTTCCGGCTGCATCCTTAACAATGATTTTGAAATCATACTCAACACCCGCAGTCAGTTTCAGCTGAGCTGATGTTGCTGTACCGAATTCAGTGCCAATTGTTCTCCAGATTTTACCGGTTGTTCTCTTATAACAGAAAGAGTAGGTGTAAGGTGCTATTCCGCCCTTTGCAGAACCATTGAATATCACCTTATTTGATGAATTGCTGAATGTTGAGGTATTTTCGAGCTTTGTACCTGAGCTTGACGAAACATAAAGCTTGAAGTACTTGCTGATAACCTCGCCGGTGCTGTCCTTGATATCAATTCTGACATCATATACAGCCTCGTTTTTCGGCTTAAAGGAAGCCGATGTCGCAGTTGAGAAAGCTGTACCTATTGTACGCCAGATCTTGGAGCTGCTGTTCTTATAATTATACGTATATGTGCAGCTTCCTTTTGCACCTTCTGCAGCGCCGTAGAAGTAAACTCTTGTAGACGGCTTGACTGAAGTTGTGCTCATAGTGGAAACGTTCTTGAAGGAACCTTTTGTGTTGTCAAGTACAGGTAAATCGAAGGTCTTTTCCACCGTTTTGCCGGTGCTGTCCTTAACGACGGTTTTGAAATTATATGTACCTATCCTTGTGGGCTTGAATGTGACGGCGTCTGTCTTGCCGAATTCAGTACCAAGGGTATGCCAGTATTTAGCGGTGCCGAACTTGTAATAGAAGGCATATGTATAGGGTGCAGTGCCGCCGCTTGCAGCGCCATTGATTGTTACGCTTGATTCATATTTTATTGAATCTGCGCTGAGTGTGGACTCATTCTTGAGTTCCTTACTTACGGGACTGTACGGCTGCCAGGTGTGTCCGCTGCTGAATTTCATAGATACTCCGCCGATTTCCAGACCGGGCTTGGAATCAGCAGGATAACGGTTAGTTGTAGCGGTCTGGCTTTCGGTGAAGATAGCCTTGCCGTTTACAAGGTCAGCCGAAACCTCTGTTTCATAAAGACCAAGTGTGCTGTTGTATGTCATCTCGACTCCGGGCCATGCAGCATTCTTGGTAACGGGGGTAGTACTGTCGTCATAGATATATGTATATACCTTGTTCCAGTTGTAACCGGTATTGTCGAAATAAAGCATAACCTTCGCGTTGGGATCTTTTTTGTAGTATTTGTAGGTGGATGTTATTGTATTTCCCTTTTTGGAAGTACCGGTAAGTGTAAGCTCAACAGTTTCGCCGACAGGAATGTTTTTACCGAGGGTTATTGTCATACCGTCTGTAACGTCTCCGGAAGAGCCGTCGTTTGTTGTATATACGGCATTTGACATATCCTTTGAATTCAGCGTAACTTTGAGAGTATCCTCAAAGCTTGTGCCTGTGGGAACAGACGCTGTAAGGGAGGATGAGTCAAAATTATTTGCATCGTAAACAACAGCAATACCGGTGCTTCCTATCTGACCGGAGATATGTCCGCCGGAAACTGTAAATTTATTGCCGGTTATCTGATCATAATATGTACCGGCAGCCATCTTGTTTGCCTTGACATTTACGGATGCAGAACCGCCGTTGCAGTTGACAAGAACAACAGCGCTTGTTCCTCTTTCGTTATATGCGATAGAACCGCTGCTTGAAAGGTATTCACTCTGACCTGCGTAAAGGTTATGAAGCTTGTTAACCTCTGCAACCTCCTTGCTAAAGCAGGATGTGTTGTCAATATCGCCAATGTTTCCTGTGCGGTAGCCCTTGGTTCTGGCAAAATACAGGGCAGTCGCCTTATTTCTTGAGCCGACAAGCGCCCACGCCAGGTTTATATCGGATTGCGAAAACTGAGTTGACCTGTTATTCATATTTTTGTCATCACCCGAATAGGTATCGTGTGATTCTGCCCAGAGAACGGAATTGCTGGCTCCTGCGTTTGCGCTGTAGCTTGAGCTCGCTGCACCGGACGCGTTATGATTTCCGATACTTCTTCTGACATCATTTCCCGTCTCGTTATCCGTTATTTTGATATACTTTGTATATTCCGAAATCGCAGGACCGCCCGTGCCGCCGAGAATCTCACCGTAGCAGTAAAGTCCTGTGGTCTTGTATGTACCCTTGGTCTGATAATAAGAGGTAGCGTCGCTTATGACATTGGGCCAGAAATTGCCGCCTGCGTTATCGGTATCGTTAGGTACACCTATGTGCTTTGCTGCGTCAAAACGGAAACCGTCTGCACCGCAGTCAATACACTCTCTGAGGTAAGTCTTTACATAATTCTGAATCTTGGTATTCTCTGTATTGAGGTCAGGAAGGCCGCCCATGCTTCCGTGAGTAATGCTGTAACGGCTGCTGTAGTTGATCTCTTCATTCCATTTATCATGCCAGCAGCTGCTGTCATTTCTTATATCACCCGGAATAGCGTCGGATTTTGTGTATCCGGATCCATTGTTACCAAGGTGATTAGCAACTACATCTACGATAACGTGAATGCCGTATTTATGCGCTTCGTCGCACATAGCCTTGAATTCCGCCTTAGTTCCGAGCGCAGAATTTCCGGTGTTATCAATGGTGAAGTTGGCCGGCTGATAATATACCCACCACACATTGTTTGTTTTGCCCTTTGTACCTTCCTTTGCCTGCTGGATAACAGAGGTCTGTACAGCGGTATAGCCTGCATCGGCTATTTTTGACATGTTTTCCGTGATGTTATGGAATGACCATTGCCATGCATGAAGAATTACACCATCCTGTACCTTTTCCTTCAGCGTGTTGCTGCCGTCAACTGATGCTGCATTGACTTCATTCAGGCCCATCGCCTGTGGCAGTACCACGGCGGAGGATACGGCAAGAAGAGCTGAAAGAGCAGCTGCCGCTACCCTCTTTCCTGACTGAAAGCTGAATATTCTGTTCATTGTTAACACTCCTTTTTTCTTTTTCTTGCAAAGGCCTTTTACGTTTTTTATTATAAGCTTCAATATGATTCTTGTAAACATCAGATTCAGTGTGTATCATTCACATTCTTGTCTCTTTTGTTATTTTCACCAGCAATGTTGCAATATTTTTATATATAATACCATTAAAAATATTGCAAAATCAGAAATAATACCAAAAATTATTACCCCTGTTGTTAATATTTCTGTGTGAAACACATTCAAAAACAGCTATATTTCTACAACAGAAAATATAGCTGCAATCGAAAATGATTTTCATAAGGCAACGCTGTCATCTCTTGAACAAAACCTCATTACCAAGAGCAAATATCTCCCTCGTAACAAGGTGCGCCGTAAGGAAGTTAGCTGTCGGGGCACTGACTGCTCCGCTTTTGCAGCCTGCCCTGCGAGCAATTATGGACGCCCTGTATTCATGATACCAGTCTGTCACAATAGCTAGATCGGGACTGAGCCCGTTTTCCTCAATTATTACCTTTGAAAATTTAATGTTTTCATTTGTGGTGGTCGATTTGTCCTCTATGAAAAGTCTGTCTCCGGAAATACCCTTTTCTGTCAGATACTCATACATGCACTGCGCCTCGCTCATATTCTCTCCGTCGCCCTGTCCGCCGGAGAGAACCGCCTTTGCATCCGGATGAGCGCTGAGGTAATCAAATGCTGCATCCATCCTGAGCTTAAGCGTCAGGCTCGGCACATCGCCCCGTACCTGACAGCCCAGAACAACGACAGTCGCCCCAGGCTCCGGCTCACGTGAAGCACCGTAATTCATAAGACCTATCGCAATGCAGACATATGCAGCGAACAATCCGCCAAGTACGCCAAAAGCAATGACCACAGCACGCCCCCCTTTCGTTTTGGAAAGCCGCCTTATAAATGCAGCTATAAAATCCCACCCGAGGCATGCTGCGATAACTATGATAAAGAATGATATACCCACAACATTGCCGAAGGCAATGAAGCTGCTGTCGATATACCACAGTATCATAATCAGCGACAGAATGATTATCACAACTCTGACGGCAATTCCTGCAATTTTTTTCGGAGAGATTTCTCCCCTTTTGTCTTTCCTGTTATTTTTTGTTTCTTCCATTTATAATTCACCAATCCCTGTTATTATTATACATCCACTGATATAATCCGCAAATCGGTCAAAGGTTACAAAAAATATTATAAAAAATCGTCATAATAACCGGGAGAAAAAATTTTTTTAAATTTCTGCTTTTTTCGTCAGATTGATACTTGACATTATTGGTAATACAAATTGTTATAATTAATTACAATATTTTACAAATTCTTTGCCGTTGAAAACCTTGTGACGTTTTACACCAAATTAAAAAGCCGATAAATTCAACTTTTCAACCGAGTTTTCAACATTCGTCCACCGGTTTTCCCAACATTTCAACCGAGTTTTCAACATTTACACTTTGTATAATTCTAAAACAGAACAAAAAATAGTCTCTGAAACGCCGATGAATACTGAATGTGAATATTTTACAGAAATGTTGTAATAATTAATTTCCTGTAATCCTCCAGTGCGTCAAAGGTCACAGTCCGCCCGCAGTGACCTCTGAAATAGTCAAAAAACACAAAATGCGGCGGCGGATAAAAGCTGAGAAACAGCAGCATGAAAATCAATGCGCAGAAAAAAATAATAAGCGGAACAGCAAAAAGCTCTGTTTTCACCCTGTGACGGTACAGGCTGAAAGTCACACCCTGGGATAGGGCGACACCGGCAAATGCAGTAAGCTCATAAAATATTTCCGGAGCGCGATAAAATGAACACACTGAGCCAGCCGCAAGAACAAACGCGCATAAAACGACAAGTCCCGATATACTGTCGCAGACAAAGCGCAGCA
>ONAX01000001.1 GCA_900315875.1 uncultured Eubacteriales bacterium
CCACCGAATAAAGTAGCCATACGATCTGCCTTCCCCTTTGGGGAAGGTGTCTTGCGGCAAAGCCGCAAGACGGATGAGGTCAACACCAAACTGCGGCGGAGTGCCTCCGCTGTCAATTCGCGACAATCGCTCAGCTCCGCTTCTCTGCGCAGGCACTGCGCCGCATGTTGACAAGTGGGAGGGATTATTTTATAATTGTATGTACGAGAATATTAAACAGTAAGGGAGTATGACTTATGACAATTCTTGTAACAGGCGGCGCCGGATATATAGGCAGCCATACCTGCGTAGAGCTTCTTAATGCAGGCTATGATGTGGTAGTGGTTGATAATTATTATAACAGTGTTCCCGAGGTTCTCAACCGCGTTGAAAAAATCACAGGTAAGACACTGAAAAGATATGAATGTGATATCCGCGACAGAGAGGGTCTGGAAAAGGTATTTTCCGAAAATAAGATAGACGCTGTTATTCATTTTGCAGGACTTAAGGCAGTCGGCGAGTCAACAAAGCTCCCGATGCTTTATTATGAAAACAATATTTCCGGCAGCGTTGTTCTGTTTGAGGTAATGGATAAGTTCGGCTGCAAGAAAATAGTATTCAGCTCGTCTGCAACCGTATACGGAAATAATCCCATCCCCTATAAAGAGGATATGCCTACAGGCGACGTCAGCAGCCCCTATGGCAGAACAAAGTACTTTATAGAAAAGATACTTGGCGATATTTACGTTTCCGATAATGAATGGAGCATTTCTCTGCTGAGATATTTCAATCCTATCGGAGCACATGAAAGCGGCCTTATAGGCGAGGATCCGAACGGTATACCGAATAACCTCATGCCCTTTATCTCAAGAGTAGCTATCGGTAAGCTTCCGTGCCTTACCGTGTTCGGCGGAGATTACGATACAAAGGACGGTACATGCATCCGCGATTATATCCATGTCGTTGATCTCGCAAAGGCTCACCTGTGCGCAGTAAAGAAAATACTCGGCTCCACAGGAATTGAAGCTTATAATGTAGGCAATGGTAAGGGCTACAGCGTGCTTGATATCATCAATGCATTTGAAGCTGCAAGCGGAATTAAACTCAACTATGTTATCGGCGATCGCCGCGCAGGCGACCTCCCCGCATTCTATGCCGACGCTACAAAGGCAAATACTGAGCTCCAGTGGCATGCGGAATATGATATTGACAAAATGTGCCTTGATACCTGGAATTTCCAGAAAAAAAATCCGGACGGCATAAAATAAAATCCCGCCGGGAAGGTAAGTGAAAATCAGAATGAAAATTCTATCAGCAGTAGAAAAGGGCAGACCCTCGTCAGAGCGCCCGGAAATTGAGGAAAAATGCTACGATCTTCTTGATAAATTGGGTATCGGATATTTAAGGGTTGACCACGAAGCAGCTATGACAATGGATGACTGCAGACTATCCGGAGAACTTCTGGGAACAATGCTCTGCAAGAACCTTTTTCTTACAAACCGTCAGAAAACAAAATTCTACCTGCTTCTGATGCCTGGTGATAAGGAATTCCGGACAAAAGATCTGTCCGCACAGATAGCAAGTGCAAGACTGTCATTTGCAGGAGAGAAACTCATGGGCGAGCTGCTCGGAGTAACCCCCGGTTCTGTCAGCGTTCTGGGACTTATGAATGATAAGGAAAAACGCGTGCGGCTGCTTATCGATTCGGACGTTTTACGTTGCGATGGCTTTGCATGTCACCCCTGCAGGAATACTGCAAGCATTGCCTTTCCTCTGCGCGATCTGACAGAAAAAATTCTGCCGTCGCTCGGGGTTGAATATACGGAGGTCACGCTCTGATGAATGACTTCGATAAGCTTCTGTCCGTCGTGTCAAAACAGGCAAGAGCGGCAGGCGTTCCGATATCAGGGAATATCGATCCGAAAGTCAAAGTCAATTCCCGTGCTAAGCGGCGATTCGGAATGTGTAAAAAATCCGGCAGCGGATTTATAATAGAACTGTCGCAGGTGCTGCTTGACGCACCGGAGATGTCTGCAAGACAGACTATAGCACATGAGCTTATACACACCTGCCCCGGATGCCTTAATCACGGAAATGATTTCAACCGCTATGCAGGTATAATGAATGAAAAATACGGCTACAGCATAAGCCGGACAAGCTCTCCTGAGGAGCTTGGTATAAAAGAAGACCAGTCAGCAGCAAAGTACATTATTAAATGTAGGCGCTGCGGCAATACCATAACCAGGATGAGAAAAAGCGCTCTGCTTTCTCAGCTCGACCGTTGCCGCTGCAAGCTTTGCGGGGGCAGTCTGTACCTTGCGGGTGGCAATGTGCCCTCAGATATAACACTCGAAGCAAAATATATTCTTAAATGCAGAAAATGCGGTATTGAAATACCGAGAATGAAAAAGAGCCGTGCAGTTATGTATCCGTCACATTACAGATGCAGCTGCGGCGGCGAGCTCAGACGCATAAAGTAGGTGAAACCGTGCAAAACGAATATCCGCTTATCTGTCCCGTATGCGGTGATAGCCTTTTTCAGCAGGACAGAACATACCGCTGCGGCAGCTCACATAGCTTTGATACCGCGCGCGGCGGCTATATAAATCTTCTGACGGTACAGAAGCGCCATTCAAAGGTGCCCGGGGACGCAAAGGATATGCTGCTTGCAAGAAGGGATTTTCTGGAGCGCGGTTTCTATATGCCGATCTGCCGCGATGTTGCACAGTGTATCAACCGGTATGCAGACAGCAGCTCTCCGCTTGTAGTTGACTGCGGCTGCGGCGAGGGATATTATACCGATAAAATAAGAGAGCTTTGCTCCGCGCGGTGCGTCGGGGTGGATATTTCAAAAGAGGCTGTACGCATGTGCTGCCCGAGAAATAAGGAAATCCTGTGGACGGTTGCTAATATAAGCGCAATTCCGCTTGCAGACAGCAGCGCGGATGCAGTTACGGCGATATTTTCTTTATTCCACGAAAAGGAATATCACAGGATTCTGAAAAGCGGCGGTATAGTTGCAGAGGTAACTGCAGGCTCACGGCATCTTATTGAATTAAAACAGCACATATATAAAGAGGTCTTTGAGCAGCACAAATCTCCGGCACCTGCCGGGGAAGGCTTCGAAACACTGGAGCTTCGTGACGAAAGCTTTGTAATCAGTCCCGGCAGCGAAGAGCTTGCTTCGCTGCTTGCAATGACACCACATTCAAGAAGAATGAGCCATTCACTCAGGGAACAGGCAGCATCTCTTGAGGGTATGGATGTTACCGTAAATTATATTATAAGGGTTCTGAAGAAAAAATGAAAAGAGGAAAAACATTGGGCAAGAAAATTTCAATTCTGCTTCTTTGCGTAATGCTGACAGGACTTTGCGCATGCCGCACGAAGGCTCCGTCGGATACGGCGGATACAAGTGATTCCGTCGGAGCTTATGTCGATGAAAGCGGAACGATAGTTTATACCTTCGGCGATCCGGTAGAAACCTCCCGTGATGACGGTCAGCTTATCCACAGAAGCGCTAATGAAGCAACAGATCTTCCTGACGGCAGTATTACACTGCAGCAGGCGAAGGATATCATAGATACATGCGCATTTGAACAGCTCTATCTGCCGTGCAGCACGTCATCTTTCGGGAAATACTACGAGGGTACAGAGAAAATCGGAACTGCCGGATATCTTGTATTCAGTCTTTATGTCGAAAAGAACGGCACAAGGCTTTTTGTCGGTACGCATGTTCTGGTCAGCACTGACGGTAAAAGCGTGGTAAAGGAAAACTGGGCAGGTACCCACGAGAGTGTAAAAACCGACAGTACAGGGGAAGATAAAACCGAAAAGGAGCTTTATCCTGAAGCGGATGTGTCCCCGACAGAGGCAATATTTGCAATTTACAGTAAGGATAAGGAAAAGCTCGGACTTGAAAATGAGCTTATTGATTATACCTTTGAAATAGATACAAAGTTGCACACAATAAAAAGTGTCCCGTGCTATAAGCTTACACCCAAGCTTTACTATACAAAGTCGGTAAAAATGTCGGCTCCGATATATGTTTCCTCGGACGGCAAAAATAATGTTATGATAATGGATACTGCGACCTCAGAATATTCGGTCGTTTCATAAAAAAACAGAAAAGGAGATTTTTTCTATGATTATCAAACCCAAGGTAAGAGGATTTATCTGTACAACAGCTCATCCCGAGGGCTGCAAGGCTCTCGTAAAGGAGCAGATCGATTATGTCAAGGCTCACAAGAGCGCTGCAAACGGCCCGAAAAAGGTACTTGTAATCGGCTCATCAATGGGATACGGTCTGGCTTCGCGTATAACTGCAGCTTATTCCTTCGGTGCTGCTACTATCGGCGTTATTTTTGATAAGCCTGCATCCGGCAACAGGACTGCAAGCTCAGGGTGGTATAATACAGCAGCATTTGAGCAGCTTGCAGCAGAGGACGGACTGTATGCAAAGAGCATTAACGGCGACGCTTATTCACAGGAGATCAAGGATAAGACCATAGAGCTTATCAAGGCTGACCTCGGCAAGGTTGACTGCGTTGTATACAGCCTTGCAGCACCGCGCCGCACCGCACCCGACGGAACAATGTATACATCTGTTCTGAAAACAGTCGGAGAAAGCTATACCAACAAAACTATTGACCTGAGAAACCGCACTGTTTCCGATATAACGGTAGAGCCTGCAACAGAGGACGAAATCAATGCTACCATAAAGGTAATGGGCGGCGAGGACTGGAAGCTCTGGATTGAGGCTCTGAAGGCCGCCGATGCAATTGAGGATGATGCCGTAACAATGGCATATTCATATATCGGACCCGCAATCACCCATCCCATGTACGCCGACGGCTCCATCGGAAAGGCGAAGGACGACCTGTTTGCAACTGCAAAGCAGATGACCTCTGACGGAACAATAAAGGCATATATCTCAGTAAACAAGGCTCTTGTAACACAGTCAAGTGCAGCAATTCCGATAGTTCCGCTTTATATAGGTATACTTTTCAAGGTTATGAAGGAGCAGGGCTGCCACGAGGGCTGCATTGAGCAGATGTGCCGTCTCTTTAACGAAAAGCTTTACGGCGGCAATGTCGAAACAGACGACGAAAACCGTATTCGTATGGATGACCTGGAAATGCAGGATCATATTCAGGCGGAGGTAAATAAGCTCTGGGATAAGATCAATACGGATAATATCGCAGAGTGCGCAGACCTTGACGGATATTTTGAGGATTTCTATAAGCTCTTCGGCTTCGGCGCAGACGGTATCGATTACGAAGCAGATACCGACGCTGACGTAAAGATTCCGAGTATTACCGAATAAATAGTAAAACAGACACCTGGTATATTTCCCTGGAAAATATTACTGAACAATTATTTAGCACCAAAATAACAATTATATCATGAGAAAATAAATATGGTAACGATTAAAAAAATAAAAAAGCGTTTCGGAGGCTGTGTGTGCCGTCAGTGCATAAACAAGACCTATAAGCTGCATCTTATCCATCAAAACTGCATATATGGTCTTATGTATCCGGCTCAGTGTCCGAATTGCATGGAAATGAAAAACATTGTAACGGGACTGAAGCTCAGCGGCTTTCTTAAGCTGCTGTTCAAATGATAATATGATGAGAGTGACCCCCGACACAGCTTTTGCCGTGCCGGGGGTTTTCCCGGGTATTTATTTTTTCAGGAAATTGGGTTATCTGTATCAATCGGCAAGGGGGTCAAAGGGCAGAGTTTGTCTTATCAGATTGCATGTCTCAATAATTTTTTTGGGAATGCCTGATATGACTAAATACAATATTTTTTTAAATTATTATAGACTTTACGCTGGTTTTGTTATATAATAGACCTATGTGTTTAGAAACTATCTGAAAGGAAGACGTATATAATGAAAATCAGCAAGATCGCAAAACCAATTGCCGTAATCGGCGCCGCAGCAGTTGTTCTGGGCGCATCCGGCTGCAGCGATACAACCTGGAGCTTCAAAACTGACGCCAAGACGCTTTCAAACGGAGAATGGATCTATTATACCTATGCCGCATATAATTCAGCACTTTCTAAGGTTGAAGAGGAAAACTACGACGGTAAGGATATTGAAACCCGTACCATCGAGGGCAAGACAGGCGCCGAATGGATTCAGGAGGAAGCTAAAAAGACATCACTTGCTCACCTGACAGTTGAAAAGCTGGCAGCTGAAAATAAGGTCGAAATCGACAAATCCGTTGTAAAGATGTATAAGTCACAGTACAGCGACTATTACAAGATGGCTGAATCCCTGTACACCAGCCTCGGCGTATCAGAGGACAGCTTTGCCGATATCAATGCGACATACCCCTATGTTTCAAACCAGCTTTTTGAATACCTTTATGGTACAGACGGTCCCAAGGCTGTAAGCGACGATGAGATCAAAAAGTATGTTACAGAGAATTACACAGATTACTATTATCTGAGCTATTCCCTGACAAAGACTGACGACGAGGGAAAGACCGTCAGCATTGATGAAGAAACCCTTGACAAGGTTGAATCCAAATTTGCAGACTATGCAAAAATGCTCAACGAGGGCAAGACCACAGCTGACGTTGAAACTCAGTACAAGACAGATTTTCAGCTTGGCGAAGATGATACAGTTCCTTCAAGAAGCGCATGTGAGGCTCTTGACAAGAACGAAGGCATCAGTGATGATCTGAAAAAGGCAATCACCGATCTTAAGGAAAAGACCGCAACTGTTGTCAAGATCGATGACACACAGTACATGATCTACAGAGGCGATATCAAAGCCAAGGCTGATTCAGTCGGCAGCGAGGAAGCAGATGCTCTCTCAAAGAGCTCGGTTCTTTACTCAATGAAGAACGAGGAATACAAGGCTTACCTCGAGGAGGAGCAGAAAAAGCTTTCATACGAAACAAATGATGCATGCCTGTCAAAGTATACGGTAAGCAGAACAGTTTCCATTATCCAGTCTGAATCACAGAAATAAAAAAATAGGCTTCGTGTTGATGAAGCCCGTACACCCGGTCGCTGATTTACGGCGATCGGGTTCTTTTATTTTCAGTCTGTTTCAGCAAGTGTTCTGACAACATGGCCTGCTATAATAAGCCCGGCAGCAGATGGAACGAATGCCGCGCTTGCAGGGGTGAGCTTTCCGCTTTCCGTATCATAAATGCGCCGCGCAGGTTTTCTCGGTTCTTCCTTTGAGTAAACGACGGTAAGCTTGCGTATGCCGCGTTTTTTCAGCTCTTTGCGCATAACGCGGGCAAGAGGACATACGGAGGTTTTATAAATATCCGCAATCTCAAAAAGCTCGGGATGAAGCTTGTTTCCCGCTCCCATTGAGGATATTATCGGTGTACCGGAGCTGTCTGCGCGCATTATAAGCTCAAGCTTTGCGCTGACGGTATCAACGGCGTCAACTATGAAATCATATTTTGAAAAGTCAAACTGATCGGCATTTTCGGGAGTGAAAAAGACATTGTGAGCGTGTATGATAACATCCGGATTTATGGTTTTCGCTCTTGCGGCGGCAGCTTCAGCCTTGTACATGCCGACAGTTTCTGTTGTTGCTATTATCTGGCGGTTGATATTGCTGACGGAAACTGTATCGCGGTCGATGATATCCAGCTCTCCTATACCGCTGCGCACAAGCGCCTCTATCACATAGCCGCCGACTCCGCCTGCACCGAAAACGGCAACGCGCGATTTTTTCAGCCTTTCCATAGCCTTATCCCCGAGCAGCAGCCCGGTACGCTCAAAGATACCCTCCATTATAATACCTCCGCAAATGATGATATATGTAATTGTACCACAGATAATAGCTTTGCTCAACTGGTGATTAACCAATGAAACAGAAAAAGCTTTAGCAGTTCGGCATAACATTTGCTAAGCCGGACTATAATATACTATATTGCTATGTTCCGGAATGGATGTTTTTTATCTGAAAAGTGATAAAAATCTAAAATTATTTAAAAATTGTATTGACAAAGGGTGGCTTTAGTGTTAATCTATAAGTAGATTAGCACTCAGACACCGAGAGTGCTAACGAAGAGGTGGGCAATGTGGAACCGACAAAGAGGAAAATGAAAATACTCGAAGCGGTTGTAGAGTCGTATATCAAAACCGGCGAACCGGTCGGCTCCAAGACACTTTGCGATACGCTGGATTTCAATGTTTCCAGTGCAACCGTCAGAAATGATATGGCGGAGCTTGCCTCCCTCGGTCTGCTTGAACAGACCCATACATCCTCGGGAAGAATTCCGACGGATCTGGGGTACAGGATCTATGTAGACGAGCTGATGAAGCCCGTACCGATGACAAAACAGGAGCGTACAGCAATAAGGGATACCTTGTATCTCAGTTCTGACGCACCGGAGCACCTGCTCGAAAGCGCAGCTGCACTTTTGTCGAAAATAACGGGCTGCGCTGCGGTCGCTGCTTCCCCTCCGGGCGACAGTGCCGTCATCAGACGGATACGTTTTGTGCAGACAGGCGGATATACCGCCATGACGGTGCTTATCACATCCACCGGAAGCGTGAAAACGGGCCTTTTCCGCTGCGACTACGTAATAACGCCGAAGCTTGTTGAAATGTTTGAAAGCGTTGTTAACGAAAGATTCTGCGGATTGCCTGTAACGGGTATCACGCCGGCACTTATGCAGGGTGCGGCGGCTTCTCTCGGAGAAATGTCAATGCTGATGTCAAATGTGCTGCTGTCGGTTCAGCAGGCGGCAAGGGAGGCAGCTTCGACAAATGTGTCCATACGCGGACAGTCGAACCTGTTTTTGATGCCGGAGCTTGCATCTGCGGACGGAAAGCGTGTAATGGAACTGCTCGGACATTCGGGCGAGATTGCAAAGCTTCTCGGAACCGCCGATACAAAGGCGAATATCCTGATCGGCAGCGAAATGAGCGATCCGGCACTATCAAGCCTCAGCGTGGTGGTATCCCGTTATAACGCATCCCCCGAGTGCAGCGGAGCGCTTGCACTGATAGGACCGGTAAGGATGAATTACCCGAGAATAACTGCAGCGCTTGAATATACGGCACAGGCCGTTGGCGAGCTGCTGTCAGAGCTTCTTGACGGTGAATAAAGCGCATGAAAGGAGAGTATGATCTTGGCAAAGAAAAAGAGTACTAAGACCGAGACAAAGGCAACAGAAACAGAAGCTGCTGTAGAAACAGTGAGCAAGGAAGAATTTGATAAGCTGCAGAAGGAATTTGATGCACAGAAGGATCAGTTCCTCAGAATGGCAGCAGAATATGATAATTTCAGAAAGAGGACTGAAAAGGAAAAGCTGGCGACCTTTGACAATGCCATTGCAACAACGGTGGAGGCATTCCTTCCCGTGTCAGACAACTTTGCACTGGCACTCAGCTCTGACGTTCAGTCGGGCGAGGATTTCAGAAAGGGTCTGGAAATGATACAGAAGCAGCTTGAAAACGCTTTCAAGCAGCTCAATGTTGAAGAATTCGGCGAGCGCGGAGATGAATTTGATCCGCTTCTGCACAATGCAGTGTCCAGAGTTGAGGACGAGGAGCTTGGCGAGGAAACTATAGCGGCTGTATATCAGAAGGGCTACCGCATAGGCGAAAAGATAATCCGCCACGCGATGGTTCAGGTGGCAAACAGCGGTCAGTAATCAGCAAACAGCAGCGAGAGCTGTTAAAAATACAAAAACAAAAAACTTACAATATTAACTGGAGGAATTAATTATGGCAAAGACAATTGGTATTGACCTTGGTACAACTAACTCATGTGTTGCAGTAATCGAAGGCGGCGAGCCTGTTGTAATCACAAACGCAGAGGGCGCAAGAACAACTCCGTCCGTTGTTGCATTTGCTAAAAACGGCGAAAGACTGGTAGGTCAGGTTGCAAAGCGTCAGGCAGTTTCAAACCCCGACAACACAATCGCTTCCATCAAGAGAAAGATGGGCTCTTCCTATAAGGTAAAGGTCAGCGGCAAGGAGTATACTCCGCAGGAGATCTCCGCTATGATCCTTACAAAGCTGAAGAAGGATGCTGAGGCTTACCTCGGCGACAAGGTTACACAGGCTGTTATCACAGTTCCTGCATACTTTACCGACGCTCAGCGTCAGGCTACAAAGGACGCAGGTAAGATCGCAGGTCTGGACGTTAAGAGAATTATCAACGAGCCGACTGCTGCTGCTCTCTCCTATGGCGTAGATAAGGAAAACGATCAGAAGGTTATGGTATACGACCTCGGCGGCGGTACCTTCGATGTATCCATCATCGAGATGGGCGACGGCGTTCAGGAAGTACTTGCAACTGCAGGTAACAACCACCTCGGCGGCGACGACTTCGACCAGAAGATCATTGACTGGCTCGTACAGAGCTTCAAGAACGATAACGGCATCGACCTCTCCGGCGACAAGACCGCTATGCAGCGTCTTAAGGATGAGGCAGAGAAGGCTAAGATCGAGCTTTCCGGTATTACATCCGCAGAGATCAACATCCCCTTCATCACAGCAGATGCAACAGGTCCTAAGCACCTTGACTATACACTGACAAGAGCTAAGTTCAACGAGCTGACCTCTGACCTTGTTGAAATGACAATGGGTCCGGTTCGCCAGGCACTGTCCGACTCCGGTCTGTCCATCAGCGAGATCGACAAGGTTCTCATGGTAGGCGGTTCTTCAAGAATCCCGGCTGTTCAGGAAGCAGTTAAGGGTCTTATCGGCAAGGATCCCTTCAAGGGCATCAACCCCGACGAGTGCGTTGCTATCGGTGCTGCAATCCAGGCAGGCGTTCTCGCAGGCGACGTTCAGGGTCTTCTCCTTCTCGACGTTACTCCGCTGTCCCTCGGCGTTGAAACACAGGGCGGCGTAATGACAAAGATCATCGACAGAAATACAACCATCCCGACCAAGAAGAGCCAGATCTTCTCAACTGCTGCTGATAACCAGACACAGGTTGAAGTAAACGTTCTTCAGGGTGAGCGTGAATTTGCAAGAGATAACAAGCAGCTCGGTCTGTTCAAGCTTGACGGTATCGCTCCTGCAATGCGCGGCGTTCCGCAGATCGAAGTTACCTTCGATATCGACGCAAACGGTATCGTAAACGTTTCCGCTAAGGATCTGGGTACCGGCAGAGAGCAGCACATCACGATCACATCAAGCACAAATATGAACAAGGACGACATCGAAAAGGCTATCAAGGACGCAGAGCAGTATGCTGCTGAGGACAAGAAGCGCAGAGATGAAGTTGATAAGAGAAATGAAGCTGAAAACCTTGTTTATGCTGTTGAAAAGCTCCTCTCCGAAAACGGCGAGCACATTGCAGACAGTGATAAGGAAACCCTTAACACCAAGCTTACAGCAGTAAAGACAGCTCTTCAGGGCACAGATATGGACAACATCCAGAACGCTAAGGACGACCTGCAGAAGACAATGTATGCAGTATCCGAAAAGCTGTATCAGGATGCTGCAGCTCAGGGCGCTGCTGCACAGCAGGCTCCTCAGTCTGAGGAAAACGGCGTTTATAACGCAGATTTCAAGGACGTAGACGAATAATTGATCGACACAATACGGGAAATTTCGCTGCACTCTTTCTGAGTGCGGCGAACACCAATTTCCCATTTTAAATTTTTATGGGGTGGTATTAATTGGCAGATAAAAGAGATTACTATGAGGTGCTTGGTCTGAACAAGGGCGCGTCTGATGATGAAATCAAAAAGGCGTTCCGTAAGCAGGCTAAGAAATATCATCCTGACCTTAATCCGGGTAATAAAGAAGCGGAGGCTAAGTTCAAGGAAGTCAACGAGGCTTACGAGGTTCTGTCGGATAAGGATAAGAGATCAAGATACGACCGCTACGGCTTTGCGGGAGTCGATCCGAGCTACGGCGCAGGCTCGACAGCGTATGGCGGAGCGAACCCGTTCGGTCAGGATATCGATATAGGCGATATTTTCAACAGCTTCTTCGGCGGTTTCGGCGGCGGCAGAAATCCGAGAAATCAGAATGCACCCCGAAAGGGCTCCGATGTAGAGGCTACCCTTACCATCAGCTTTGAAGAAGCGGCAAAGGGCTGCAAGAAAGAGGTTACATACCAGAATGTGGAGACCTGTAAGGATTGTAACGGTACAGGCGCTCTCGAAGGAGTTAACCTCAAGACCTGCGGAGATTGTAACGGCACGGGTCAGGTTACGACCCAGAAGCGTACACCCTTCGGCGTTGTGCAGACCTCACAGACCTGCGAAAAGTGTCACGGCAAGGGCAAGGTTATAGAAAAACCGTGTCCGAAGTGCTCCGGCGTGGGCAGAACAAGGTCACAGCGCACTGTTACCGTAACAGTACCTGCCGGCATCAGCCAGGATCAGATACTCAATATCGGCGGTCACGGCAACAGCGGCTATAACGGCGGTCCTGCAGGCGATCTGCATGTATATGTGAATGTCAAAAAGCACGAGATATTCGAGCGCAAGGGCGACGACGTATGGTGCGAGATTCCGCTTACATTCACACAGGCTGCTCTCGGTCACGAGGTAATAGTTCCGACACTCGACGGAAAATCAAGCTATCCCGTTCATCCGGGAACCCAGCCCGGAGATATATTCAAGCTCAAGGGCAAGGGTATACAGCACCTGAATGCCCGCGGCAGAGGCGACCAGTACGTCAGGGTTACGATTGAGGTTCCGAAAAATCTGACTGAGGAGCAGAAAAAGATCCTCGGCGAATTTGACAAGACCTGCAATTCTGCAAACTATCAAAAGAGATCCAGCTTCTTCGATAAGGTTAAAAAGCTGTTTAAGGATTGATAACAATATAAATGTTACAGGGCAATATTGCACAGATGTGCAGCGTTGCCCTTGACTTGATTTACAGGAGTGCTTATGAAAAATATAAAAATCGCAGCAGCCGTTCTGACATTGACTCTTGCATTATGCGGCTGCTCCATAATATCAGATACGTTTCCGCCAAAACCCATTGAGGGTCCCAGAGATCCGGCACAGAGTGCTCCTTTGGATGAAAACAGACCCCCGAAAGCTCCCGATAAGCCGGACGGAGCACCGGGCAGCACTCCGGAAAATTCCACCGAGGAATCATATACAGTAGTTACCGATTCCAAGGAGGGCATAGAGAGCCTTCTTCTGGGCGGCGCCTGGCAGGAAACAGGCAACGGCAGAGAAATCCGTTATTATGCCGCGAGAATATGACATAAGTTTCGATTAAACGCTGTTAAGTTGCGCAGACGGAACTGCAGAAAATATTAAAAAGGGACGTCGTTTACAGGACGTCCCTTTGCTGTGTTTATTCTGTTTTTTCTGCGTCGCAGATTACGGGAGAAATCTGCACTTCTTTTGATTTTTTCAGATACGGCATCAATATCAGAAACGCAGTGGGAATATGCTTCATTCTGCTTACCTATCCTGATTAACAACCAAAAATCCGGTGTTCCCGGGATTTTTATAATCCGATTAAAGCTTTTTCACAATTTCATCCGTGTGCATTCCGCGCGAACCCTTTACAAGTATTACGCAGTCCTTTGTGATGAGTGTTTTCAGCAGCTCATATGCCTGGTCGTTGCTGTCGCAGGTGTAAACCTCGCCGCAGCCGCCGTCTTTTGCGCCCTCGGCGGTTTTTCTTGATTCGCTGCCTATCGCGATAAGCTTTTTAATGCCCTTTTTGCCGAGATGAAGACCTACTTCGTAATGAGATCCGGCTGATTTTTCGCCAAGCTCCAGCATATCGGCAAGAACAGCTATTGAATCATTTCCGCCGGAAAGCTCGCTCAGCACATCAACGGAAACCTTTGCAGCGTCCGGGCTGGAATTGTAGCTGTCATCTATCACAGTGAAGCCGTCGTGCTGTATTATCTGCTGGCGCATAGGAGCGTTCTTATATGTCAGAAGTCCCTTTGCAATCTGACTGCTGTCAAGCCCGAGAGCTTCTCCTACGGCAATTGCCGCAAGCGCATTTGTTACGGAATGTACGCCCAGAGCCGGGATAGTGTATCGCACAGACCGTCCGCCGCTGCAGCAGTCGAAGCTGGTGCAAAGACCCTCTGTCTGCACATTTTCCGCGTGGTAATCATTATCTGCGGACATGCCGAAGCTTACTGTTCTGAAAGCCTGTTTTCCGTAAAGCGTGCGCAGGAGAGCGTCGTCGCCGTTGAGGAAGAGTATGCCGTTTTTGTCGAAATGCTTTGTTATTTTCAGCTTTTCGGACATTATGTTTTCCCGGGTTTTCAGGTTTTCTATGTGTGCAACTCCGATGTTTGTCATTATGGCATATTCCGGGCGTGCAACGTCGCACAGCCTGTCCATTTCTCCGAACATGGAAACGCCCATTTCTATTACAGCGGCCTCGTGCCCGTCCTCTATATCAAACATTGTGGACGGCATACCGATCTGGCTGTTTTTGTTTCCCTGGGTCTTCATGACATTGAATCCGCCGGAGAGAGCCGCCGCAATCATTTCCTTTGTGCTTGTCTTTCCTACGCTTCCGGTAACGCCCACAAAGCGAAGCCCGGGGAAGCCCGAGCGGTACCATGCGGCAAGTGCCTGCAGTGCCTCAAGAGTATCGGCAACCTTGATATACGGCTTTTGTGCATCGTCGGGTGCGTTATTCATTGTAAGTGTAGCGGCGCAGGTTCTGATGCACGTTTCAATAAAATCGTGTGCGTCAATTCTTTCGCCCTTGAGCGGTACGAACAGCGAACCCTCATCCACGGCGCGGCTGTCGTACTGTATATTTGTAACTACCGCATCCGGATCTCCGCAGAGGAGCTTGCCGGAGACAGCACTGGTTATTTCTTTTACGGTTATGCTTTTCATAAAATTCGACACTCCAAGCTTTTACATAGTCTGAATTATGCTCTGGATCACATCGCGCTCGTCATAGTGGGTCTTTTTGCCGTTTTTGTCCATATAATCCTCGTGTCCCTTGCCGGCAAGGACAACAATGTCTCCGGCGCCTGCATTTTCCATGCAGTAGCGTATAGCGTCCGTTCTGTCGGGGATGGTGACATAGTTTCCGCCGCTTTTCCTGACACCGACAACGATGTCCGCTATGATGTCGTTGACATCCTCGAAACGGGAATTGTCCTCAGTTACAACAGAAAGGTCGGACAGTCTGCCGGAGATTTCTCCCATTTCAAAGCGACGGTCGCGCGGACGGTTTCCGCCTGCTCCGAACAGGGTAATAAGCCTTGCAGGATTATATTCGCGCAGAGTGGAGAGAATGTTTTCCATGCTTACCGCATTGTGCGCATAGTCTATGATAAGCGTATATTCGCCGGGAACCTTGACTATTTCCACGCGCCCCTTTACGAGCACGTTTTTCAGTCCGTCGCAGATTGCCTCGCGACTGACGTTCAGATGCCTGCAAACTGCTATTGCTGCAAGCGCATTGTGAACAGTGAACATTCCGGGGATAGCTACATCAACAGGCATATTCAGCACGCCGCTGACGTCGAAATGTACCCCCAGATAGCCCGGCCGGGACAAAAGAGCCGCATTTTCTGCGCGAAGCTGCGCATTTTCGCTGCAGCCGTAGGTTTCTACGGTGCAGGTGCAGTTTTCGCACATATTTTTCCATGCAGGATCGTCGATATTGAAAATACCCTCCCTGCACTGACGGAAAAGCTGAGCCTTGCAGGACATATAGTCCTCCATTGTGGGATGCTCGACTCCGCCGATATGGTCATGGGAAAAGTTTGTAAAAATACCGTAGTCAAATACAAAGCCGTCGGTACGGTGCCATTTTATTCCGAGAGAGGATGCTTCCATTACGCAGCAGCGGCAGCCCTCGTTTACCATTTCACGCAGCGCGCGCTGTATTTCGTAGGATTCGGGGGTGGTGTTGGCGGTTTTTATCAGCTTGTCGCCGATTATTATGCCCAGTGTGCCTATAGTGCCGGTTTTGATGCCGCCGTGCTCAAGTATCGAGCGGATGAGCGCCGTTGTCGTAGTTTTTCCCTTTGTGCCGGTTATACCGATGGTGGTCAGCTCTTCGGCAGGATTTCCGAAATACGCTGCTGACATATACGCCAGCGCTACTCGTGTATCCTGAACTCTTATTACGGCAGCAGCAGTATTATCAAGCTCTGTGTCTTCGCTTGTGATTACGGCGGCGGCTCCTGCAGCGACGGCAGCGGATGCAAACTTGTGTCCGTTTACGGCAGAGCCGACAAGGCATACAAATGCACAGCCGGGAACTACCTTGCGTGAATCGTAAATGACATCCGTGATCTGCGTCTGAACATTGCCGGAGACGACGGTGTATGTCAGTTTTTCAAGCAGTTTGTCAAGCGTCATGACAGCATCTCCTCTTTGTATCGGGAATATTGTATTTTGTATCAGAAGGAATCCTTATCGTAAAGGAAGCGGTAGAAATCCGCATAATCCTTTCTTCCCTCTGCGGTGAACTGAATTGCGTCACGGGGGTGCTGGTTCAGACGACCCGTGAGAAGGTAGGGAATATCATAGCCCCAGATAACGCCTGCCTCTTTCATGGGAAGCATTTCCTTTTCGATGAATTTAAGTATAGGGGTGATGTGATATTTCGGGTTTTTCAGGAAGCCCAGAAGCAGCTCTGTCGGACAGTTTCCGGCGCCTCTGCCCATGCTGAGCACGGTTGAATCCAGGTAGGAAACGCCCATTGTCAGAGTTTCGATCGTATTGGCAAACGCAAGCTGCTGGTTATTATGTGCGTGGATACCTATCTTTTTGTTGTACTTATCGCCGACCTCGAGGTACTTGGAAGCAAGTCTTCTCATCTGTTCGGGGTAAAGTGAGCCGTAGGAATCTACAATATATATCTCGTCAACGCAGCTTTTGCCGATTATTTCAAGGCCGTCGTCGAGGTCTGCGTCGTTGGATTTGGATACAGCCATTATATTGATGGTTGTTTCGTAGCCCTTGTTGTGGCAGTATTCAACGATCTCAAGTGCTGCGGGGATGGTATTGATATAGGTAGCAACGCGGATCATATCAACGGGGCTGTCTGCCTTATCGCCGATATCGCGTCTGAAATCGGTTCTGCCGACGTCAGCCATTACGGAGATTTTGAGGTCAGTATCGTTATCGCCTACTATCTCGCGGATATCGTCATCGCTGCAGAACTTCCACTTACCGAATTTATTTTCATTAAACATTTCGCGGTCAGCCTTATAGCCGAACTCCATATAGTCGATACCCGCTTTGATGTTGGTTTTATACAGCTCTCTTACGAATTCCTCGCTGAACATGAAATCGTTTACAAGACCTCCGTCGCGAAGCGTACAATCCAGAACCTTGATATCCGGTCTGAAGGATACGAGTTCACCTTTTTTCTGCATTTTTCATTCCTCCGTTTTCCTGTAAAGGTGCCGCCTGATTAATAAATATGATGCGGCTTTCAGTGTAAGTACCATTATACAGCACATTCCCCCAAATTGCAAACAATTTGTAAACAATAATGCGTTAGTTGACCTGAAAAGGTCAACTCAATACCCTTTTTGGGGGGATATATGAGGGGGGTATTTCCCCGAATAAATAAAAAGGAGTTTTTCAATGAACGAAACAAAACAAAGGCTTGCAAGTACTGAAAAGCCCTACTTTACCCCGGAAATACTGGAAATGTATTTCGATGTCATGGGGATAAAGGCGATGTATAACCTCATTACAAAACGCCCCGTGTACTACGGAGTGGAAAAGGAAAACCCGGAGTTTCTCGATTCAAACATAGTCAGCCTGATATATGCCGACCTGCAGGGTATGTATAAAAAAATCACCGTCGATACCGTTGCGGCATATCTCAATGTTGTTCTGGCACGCAATACCTTCAATCCGGTGGTTGATCTCATGCTTTTTATCGAGTACGACGGAGAGGATCGTATTTCGCAGCTTTTCGATATCCTCGGCATCGAGGATGACGACGAGCTGTCACGCACACTTGTGCGCAAATGGCTTTATCAGACAGCAGCGCTGCAGTACAACAGCTTTGAACATCCCTATGGTGCCGACGGTGTGCTGTGCCTGACGGGCCCGCAGGGTATAGGAAAAACGTCATTTTTCCGCACGATAGCCATGGAGCCGGAGTATTTCAAGGAGGGGGCAGTGATTGATTTCCGCGACAAGGATACGTATATACGCGCTCTTTCCGGCTGGATATGCGAGCTTGGCGAATGTGAAAGCTCGCTGTACCGTGACAACGAAAAGATGAAAGCATTCATCACACAGGCGGTAGACGAATACCGCAGGCCTTACGGGCGAGGCGACATCCGATCTCTTCGGCGCACAAGCTTCTGTGCCACCTGCAACAGCAGGGATTTTCTGAACGACACGACTGGCAACCGCCGTTTCTGGACTGTACCCGTAGAAAATATTGATCTGAAAGCCCTGTCAGAGCTTGACGTCAGGCAGCTCTGGGCGCAGGCTTTTGCGGAGATACGGGACGATCACCAGTGCTTTCGCCTGACGAAGGATGAGCAGAAAGCCCTTGCCGCACGCAACCAAAGCTTTGAAAAGCCCATCCGTGCCCAGGAGGAGGTAGCGGACATTCTGGACGACAAGGGCTGCTCCAGATATTCTGTACGATACCGTATGATGACGGTTTCGGAGTTCCGTGACATGTACGACAGCCTTCGCCCGTATTCCGTTCAGCAGATCGGCAGAGCCCTGTCGAGACTGGGGGTGGAGGAAACCAAAGAAGGACATGATAAGAAAAGATTAAGGAGGCTTCCGGAACGAGTTTATGATAAATATGATTATAATGGATACAAACGTTCCTGACGATATACTTTGCGGACATTTGCGGACAATAGAAAATCAATTTGTTGTCCGCACGGAAAGCCGCATAATCACTGATATTTTCGTCTTTTGCGGACATCAGACAACAAAATACATATGTAAAAGAGAAAATATAAATTATATAATATAAGAAAAGTGTTGTCCGCAGCAGCGTGACGAAAAGTGTTGTCCGCAGCAGCGTGACGCTGCACCCGATTCGCGCCGGCGAGCCGCCGGTGCCGATTCGCGACACAGTACCTGTGCAATGCCGTTTTCTATCATTTTTGCTTAAAATCGGGATTTTCCAAACCAAAAAAATATTGACATTTTACATTTTGTACTTTACAGACGAGAAAAAAAGTGCTAAAATTAAAGTCGGAGACTTCTGCTGTCTCCGACGGTTACAAGTCATTTTTTTGTAAAATTTTATATAAGGAGGACACATCCCTATGGCAAGAAAAATGAAAACCATGGACGGTAATAACGCTGCGGCTCATGTTGCGTATGCGTTTACCGAGGTAGCCGGTATTTACCCTATCACACCGTCCAGCCCGATGGCAGACTATGTTGACCAGTGGTCAGCACAGGGTCTGAAAAACATCTTCGGAACAACCGTAAAGGTTTCCGAAATGCAGTCTGAAGCAGGTGCATCAGGTACCGTTCACGGTTCTCTGAACGCAGGTGCTCTTACAACCACCTTCACCGCTTCTCAGGGTCTTCTGCTGATGATCCCGAACATGTACAAGATCGCAGGTGAACTGCTTCCGGGCGTATTCCACGTTTCCGCTCGCTGCGTTGCTTCACATGCACTCAACATCTTCGGCGACCACTCCGACGTATATGCATGCCGCCAGACAGGCTTTGCTATGCTCGCTGAGACAAACACCCAGGAAGTTATGGACCTTGCACCTGTTGCTCACCTTGCAGCAATCGAGGGCAGAGTTCCGTTTATCAACTTCTTCGACGGCTTTCGTACCTCTCATGAGATCCAGAAGATCCAGATCTGGGACTATGAGGATCTTAAGGAAATGTGCGACATGGATGCAGTTGCTGCATTCAGAAAGAGAGCTCTTAACCCTGAGCGTCCCGTAATGCGTGGCTCACACGAAAACGGCGATATCTTCTTCCAGCACAGAGAGGCTTGCAACAAGTACTATGACGCTGTTCCCGGCATCGTTGAAAAATACATGGGTAAGATCAACGAAAAGCTCGGTACAGATTACAAGCTCTTCAACTACTACGGTGCTCCCGATGCTGAGCGCGTTATCATCGCTATGGGCTCTATCTGCGACGTTGCAGAAGAGGTTATCGATTACATGAACGCTGCAGGCGAGAAGGTTGGTCTTGTAAAGGTAAGACTGTACCGTCCGTTCAGAGCAGACAAGCTCGTAGAAGCTATTCCGGAGACAGTAAAGAAGATCGCTGTTCTCGACAGAACAAAGGAGCCCGGCGCGCTCGGCGAGCCTCTGTTCCTCGACGTTGTTGCAGCTCTTGCAGCACAGGGCAGAACCGGTATAAAGGTTATCGGCGGCCGTTATGGTCTCGGAAGCAAGGATACTCCTCCGTCAAGCGTATTCGCTGTATATGACGAGCTGGCTAAGGACGAGCCCAAGGCTCAGTTCACACTCGGCATCACCGACGACGTTACAATGCTCTCTCTCGAAGAGAAGCCCGCTCCGAACACCGCAGCAGAAGGCACAATCGAGTGCAAGTTCTGGGGTCTCGGCGGCGACGGTACCGTTGGTGCTAACAAGAACTCCATCAAGATTATCGGTGACTACACCCAGAAGTATGTTCAGGCATATTTCCAGTACGACTCAAAGAAGACCGGCGGTGTGACCATTTCGCACCTGCGTTTCGGCGACAAGCCCATCAAGAGCCCGTACTACATAAACAAGGCTAACTTCGTAGCATGCCATAACCCGTCCTACATCCTCAAGGGCTACAAGATGGTTCAGGATGTTAAGCCGGGCGGTGTATTCCTCATCAACTGCCAGTGGAGCGCTGACGAGCTGAATACTCACCTCAATGCTGAAACAAAGAAGTACATCGCTGAAAACAACATTCAGCTTTACACTGTTAACGCTATCGACCTTGCTGAGCAGATCGGCATGGGCAAGCGTACAAACACAATCCTCCAGGCTGCATTCTTCGCTCTGGCAAACGTAATGCCCATTGACGAGGCTGTACAGCACATGAAGGACGCTGCAACAAAGTCCTACCTCAAGAAAGGTCAGGAAATCGTTGACATGAACCACAAGGCTATCGACGCCGGCGTTAACGCATTCGTTAAGATCGACGTTCCTGCTGACTGGGCAAATGCTGTTGACAATGTTGCAGAAACAAAGCTTACAGGCAACGAAAAGACTGTAAAGATGGTTAAGGGTATCCTTGAGCCGGTCAACAAGATGGACGGCGACAGCCTGCCTGTATCCGCATTTACAGAGCACACCGACGGTACCTTCGAGCTGGGCGCTTCCGCTTACGAGAAGAGAGGCGTAGCAGTTATGGTTCCGGAGTGGAACGCAGACACATGTGCAAAGTGTAACAAGTGCGCATTCGTATGTCCGCATGCAACGATCCGTCCGTTCGCACTCAGCGAAGAGGAAGCAGCTGCTGCTCCCGAGGGCACAAAGATCGCTCCCAAGCCCATTATCAAGACTGAATACAAGTATACTCTGGCTATCTCCCCGATGGATTGTATGGGCTGCTCCGTATGTATCGGCGTCTGCCCGACCAACTCCCTCAAGATGGTTGCAAGAGAGTCTCAGGAAGGTCAGCAGAAGGTATTCGATTACTGTGTTGCAAACGTTACAGAGAAGCCCGAAACAACCGCAGCTTCTACCGTTATCGCAAGCCAGTACAAGAAGCCGCTGCTTGAGTTCTCCGGTTCCTGCGCAGGCTGTGCAGAAACATCATATGCACGCCTTATCACTCAGCTCTTCGGCGACAGAATGTACATCTCCAACGCAACAGGCTGTTCTTCAATCTGGGGCGGTCCGGCTGCTACATCACCGTATACCACAAACGCTGAGGGTCACGGTCCGGCATGGGCTAACTCCCTGTTTGAGGATAACGCTGAGCACGGCTTCGGTATGTACCTTGGTCAGAAGGCTATCCGTGAGAGACTTATCGCTGACCTCGAAGAAATCGCTGCAAACGAAAAGGCTCCTGAAAGCGTAAAGGCTGCTATTGCAGAATTCATCGCTACAAAGGACGACGGCGAGAAGAACGGCGCAGCTACCAAGGCTGTTGTCGCAGAGCTCGAAAAGCTCGATTGCGACTGCCCGACAAGACTCGACGTTCTCGAGAACAAGGAATACCTCTCCAAGAAGTCCATCTGGATCTTCGGCGGCGACGGCTGGGCATACGATATCGGCTTCGGCGGCGTTGACCATGTACTCGCTTCCGGCGAGGATGTAAACATCATGGTATTCGATACCGAGGTTTACTCCAACACAGGCGGCCAGGCTTCCAAGGCTTCACAGATCGGTCAGGTTGCTCAGTTCGCAGCAGCAGGTAAGGCTATCGCTAAGAAGTCACTTGCTGACATCGCTATGAGCTACGGCTACATATACGTTGCACAGATCGCTATGGGTGCTGATCAGAACCAGACCCTCAAGGCAATCAAGGAAGCTGAAGCTTATCCGGGTCCGTCACTCATCATCGGCTACGCTCCGTGCGAAATGCACTCCATCAAGGGCGGCATGAAGAACTGCCAGGCTGAGATGAAGAAGGCTGTAGAGTGCGGCTACTGGAATATGTTCCGTTACAACCCGGCTCTTAAGGCTGAGGGCAAGAATCCCTTCATCCTCGACAGCAAGGCTCCGACAACCTCTTACCGTGACTTTATTCTCGGCGAGGCTCGTTACAGCGCTCTGACACGTTCCTTCCCCGAAAGAGCAGAAGAGCTCTTCAAGAAGGCTGAAGAGAAGTCTGTTGACAGATATGAAGAGCTGAAGGAAAGAGCTGAATAATCCTTTCCGAAGGCATAGATAAAATAATCCCGCTCACATCGCAATGGTGTGAGCGGTTTTTTTGTCCGTTATACAGGTTCATATTCCGAGTATATTACGCACAACTCCCCATATTAGAAGAAGCACGACAAATATTACATCAGCGACTCTGCAGCCCGAATCGAGCCCGAATACTCCTGTTTTTATGTAGCGTCTTATTGTGTAGAAAAATATCCATCCCACATACAGCACTATGGGGACAAGAAATGCATTCTGTTTGACTGCACCGACAAAATCAAGCTGCAGAATCTTGAGAGCTGCGCGAGTAATACCGCAGCCAGGGCAGTTCAGCCCCGTTATTAGATGAAAAAAGCATGGATAGCCAAATCCGGTGAGCCTTACAAACAATGCATATAAAAGTCCTGCAAGAACAAAGAGGACCACCCACAGGGTGACCCTCTTGATTCTTTTCTTTATTTCGTTGTTCATTAGCCCTCAGCAGGAACAAGCTTGTTGATCTCGTTCTGAACAAGGATCGGAACAGCGATCGGAACGCAGATAGCAAGGATGATGTAGAGAACCTTGTTATCAGCTGTCTCCATACCTCTCTTGCTCTTGATGCTGTTGAGGTTGTCGTTAGCGCTGATACCGAAGAGAAGGTAGCCAACCCAGGGGAGGAAAAGAGTAATAAGAAGGATTACCATAGCGCTCTGTCCGCCAGCCTGACCCTGCTCCTCAAGCTCACCAGTAGTTACATACAGCCAATAAAGACCATAAAGACCACAAGTTACGAGCATGAGAACGATGAATAATGCCATGTTACGATTTTTCAACACAATACACTCTCCTTGAAAATATTTGGCCGTTACGCCACTACAGAGATTATACGACAATCAAATTCCAAAGTCAATGAAAAAAATCGTAATTTGTCAAAAACCGTTATTTTGTCGATATTTCGTCTATTATTTCTTTTATTTTGTGCGATTTACAATAATAATTATTGTGAAAAAACAACATTACGAGAAAAATAAAGCAAGATCAGTGATCCACTGATATTATCAAATTTCTGAAACACCGTATTGCATGAGCCGAAGTGAATTAATATCCGAGTCAGTCGGATTAATCATAGGACATTTCAAATGATTTCACGACTGAGGTGAATGTATGAAAGTGTTAATCAAAAAATTTGTTAACCAAAAATCCGGATTAACACTGATTTTCCCGTCACGCGGTGAACAGATTACTCTATATTCAGAGAGGAATAATACTAATAGATATTAAACGAGTTCACCCGGAAGCGAAAAACACAGCAATAGTTGCGGACAGACTCACAATGAAACAACAGTGCTGCTGCAAACTACTTTTACAATCAACCAGGTTGCGACGCTGATTCAGAGTGAAGCGCCGGCGAGCCGCCGGTGCCGATTCGCGTTTGTCGCTGCGCTTACGCTCAGCTCTGAACCAGTACCGCTGTTTGGCTGATCGCGGTCTTGGTTTGTAGTCAATTGACTTTATTGTCAGAGTGAGCTTTTTCACGGCTTCGGGCTGATCAGTTTATTCGTATTGATACGCAAGGAATATTATGCTTTTATTGTGGGAGCTGTTTGCTGATAAAATAGAACCGCTATTAAATATGGACGCGGCCCTTCCAAATGGTGGTACGCAATCAGAGCGAAGCGCCGGCGAGCCGCCGGTGCCGATTCGCGTTTGTCGCTGCGCTTACGCTCCGCTCTGAACCAGTACCGCTGTTTGGCTGATCGCGGTCTTGGTTTGTAGTCAATTGACTTTATTGTCAGAGTTGAGCTTTTTCACGGCTTCGGGCTGATCAGTTTATTCGTATTGATACGCAAGGAATATTATGCTTTTATTGTGGGCGCTGTTTGCTGATAAAATAGAACCGCTATTAAATATGGACGCGGCCCTTCCAAATGGTGGTACGCAATCAGAGCGAAGCGGAGCTGAGCGATTGTCGCGAACAGGGTGCAGCGTCACGCTGCTGGGTATTGAATAATTCGGGGGTTTGTGGTATTATTATAGAGTATCTTTTTGAAAAGGATGATTAATTTGCATAAGGTAAGGGTTTCACCGTCAGTACTGAGCGGAAACGTGTGTGTTCCTCCGTCAAAAAGCGCAGCCCACAGAGCTATAATCTGCGCTTCCCTCGCTGCAGGAAAAAGCCTCATTTCTCCTGTTGAGATGTCTGAGGATATGAAGGCTACGATCAATTGTATGCGCGCGCTCGGTGCGGATATTACTGTCTGCGATGGTTTTCTTCAAATCGACGGCAGCAATGTCTTTTCAGTAAAAAACGCTGACCTTGACTGCAGAGAAAGCGGCTCTACACTCAGATTTCTGATACCGGTCGCAGCTGCAGGCGGAGTTAATGTTACCTTTACCGGAAAGGGTAAGCTTCCGCAGCGCCCTATAGATGTACTGACAGACAGACTTCCGCAGCATGGGACAGAATGTGTAACAAACGGCGGACTGCCGCTTGAAATAAACGGTAAACTTAAAAGCGGTGTTTATGAAATACCCGGCAATATCAGCTCGCAGTTTATTACCGGACTGCTGCTGGCTCTCCCCCTTTGCGAGGGCGACAGCGAAATAAAGCTTACAACCGATGTGCAGTCAGCCGGATATATAGATATGACTATTGCCGTTATGAAGGAATTCGGAGTTAATGTCGAAAGCACGGAAAACGGCTGGATAGTACGCGGCGGCAGCAGCTATACCGCACGCAGCTTTACCGTTGAGGGCGACTGGTCGCAGGCTGCGTTTTTCATGACAGCGGGCGCTCTCGGTGGAAAAGTAACAATAACCAACCTGCTGCCCGATTCAACTCAAGGAGACAAGGCATGCGTTGATATTTACCGCCGCTTCGGCGCTGATATTAAGGAAGAAAACGGCAGTATCACCATCAGCGGCGGCATGCTTCACGGAATAGAGATAGATGCGCGCGATATACCGGATATGGTTCCGGCTCTCGCAGTAACCGCCTCGCTCGCAGAGGGTACTACAATAATCAAAGGAGCAGAGCGGCTGCGCATAAAGGAATGCGACAGGCTGTTTGCAATGGCACAGGGGCTTTCAAGACTCGGCGCTGATATCCGCGAAACTCCGGACGGACTGATAATAAAAGGAGTCAGAAGGCTCCGCGGCACCGAACTGGAGGGCTTTAACGACCACAGAATAGTAATGTCGCTTTCAACAGCCGCGGCGCGCTGCGACGGAGATATCATTATCTCCGATATGGAAAGCATAAACAAATCCTATCCTTCTTATTTTGAGGATTACAGAGCTTTGGGAGGAATTGCTGATGTCATCATGGGGTAATGCTGTAAAAATTTCTATCTTCGGGGAAAGCCACGGGGAAGGTATCGGCGTTGTGATTGACGGTCTGCCGGCCGGTGAGGAAATCGACCTCGATAAGGTGTATCTGCAGATGGCAAGACGCGCCCCCGGCAAGGATAAGGCGGCAACGCCCAGGCTCGAAAAGGATATTCCCGAAATACTGTCCGGCATGCTGAACGGCAAAACGACCGGTGCTCCGCTTTGCGCAGTTATCAGAAACACAAACACACGCTCAGGCGATTACGGCAATATTACGAACGCTCCGCGTCCGGGACATGCAGACTATACGGGCTTTGTGCGCTACTCCGGCTTTAATGACATCCGAGGCGGCGGTCATTTTTCCGGAAGACTGACAGCACCGCTCGTTTTTGCAGGCGCTGTGTGCAGGCAGATACTCAACCGCAGAGGAATAAATATAGCAGCTCATATTTCCTCTGTCGGAAATATCGAGGATGAGCGCTTCGACCCGGTAAATATTCCGGACGAGCTTTGCGAAAGGCTCTCCGGCGCTGTTTTCGGTCTGATAGATATAAACCGTGAAGAAAAAATGCGCGCCCTTATAGAGCAGTGCAGGCTCGAAGGCGACAGCATCGGCGGTACGATAGAATGTGCCGTAACAGGCGTTCCTGCCGGTGCAGGAAGCCCCATGTTCGGCGGAGTGGAAAATGTGATTTCCTCCATAATATTCGGCATACCGGCGGTCAAGGGAATCGAATTCGGAGAGGGCTTCAACGCATCCAGGCTGCGCGGCAGCGAAAACAATGACGAATTCTACTACGACGGCGATAACGTCAGAACACGCACAAACCGCCACGGAGGTATCCTCGGAGGTATCAGCTCAGGCATGCCGATAATCTTCCGTACGGCGATAAAACCGACGCCTTCGATCTCCGTGCAGCAGAACACAGTCGATCTCGACGCTCACAGCGATACCACTTTGAATGTCAAGGGACGTCATGATCCGTGCATTGTGGTCAGGGCTGTGCCGGTAGTAGAAGCTGCAACCGCGGTTGCCGTTATCAATATATTAAGCGAGGTACATATGCTATGAGTCTTAAACCCATCAGAGATGAAATTGACGAAATAGACAGACAGCTCATAGAGCTTTATACAAGACGAATGGAATGCTCCAAAAAGGTTGCCAGGTATAAAATGGAAAACGGCATTCCGATACTCAATACGGAAAGAGAGCAGCAGGTTACAGAGCTTGCCGCAGAGCGTGCCGGCGAATACGGTCCGAGTGCAAAGCTTCTCTATTCTACCATAATGGAGCTTTCCAGAGCGCTTCAGCACGACATGCTCGGTTCCGGCGCTGCGCTGAGAAATGAGCTTCTGACGGCAAAAAAAAACGTACCTTACGACGACAGCAGCGTTCGTATAGCCTGCTTCGGCGCTGAGGGAGCATATGCCCACAAGGCTGCAAAAAAGCTTTTCCCGGGAGCATCTCCGGTGTTCTGTTCCCCCTTCCGCAAGGTATTCGAGGCCATACAGTGCGGACAGGCTGATTTCGGCGTTATCCCGATTGAAAACAGCTCCGCAGGCTCTGTAATAGACGTTTACGACCTTATGCTGAAATACCGCTTCCATATTGTATCAGCAGCAGATATTGCAATAGATCACTGCCTTGCTGCCAAGCCCGGTGCACAGCTTTCCCAGCTGCGCGAGGTCTATTCCCATCCTCAGGCTCTTTCCCAGTGCTCGGATTTCCTCTGTGCAAGGGAGAATCTCACCCCGAAGGAATACGTCAGCACGGCGCAGGCAGCACGCTTTGTAGCTTCGCAGGAGGATATGACCGCCGCTGCAATATGCAGCGAGGAGGCCGCCGAAAAATACGGACTGGAGATCATTCTGCGCGGTTTCCAGAACAATCCGGAAAATACAACACGCTTCATAGTGGTATCGAAGCAGCTTTACATTGAGCCGGATGCGGACAAGATCAGCCTTTGCTTCGCTCTGCCCCACGTTACCGGTTCGCTGTACAGCGCACTGTGCCGCTTTGCATATCACGGTCTTAACCTGACAAAGATTGAATCACGTCCCATTCACGGCAAATCCTTTGAATATTTCTTCTACCTTGATTTTACAGGCAGTGCAGAGGTTCCCGACACAATGAACCTTCTTTGCGCCCTGTCGGATGAGCTTGTGGATTTCTCATTCCTCGGCAACTACAAGGAAAGATAATAAACAGAAAAAACCGACCCCATAGCTGCACACAGGGCAGACCGCGGGGTCGGTATATTTTATTCTGAAATAAACCGGAGAATTCGGCGGGCAATTTCTTAATCAATATCCCTGACTGAACAGCCACACTCTCAGAGCTGCGACGGCGACAAGCTCAATTATGAATATCACCGGCAGCCCTATCATAAATTTGGGTTTACGGGTTTTGTGGTGTATCAGCTTCATACAGATATACATTCCGACACAGCCCGAAAGCGCGCCCAACGCCATAAGAGTGTTTTCGGATACCCTGTATCTGGAGCGCTGTGCCGCATGTTTGTCATGCACTGTGGTGCACACGGCGATTACAGTAGCAATGATAAGATAAATAATTGCGATATAGTCATAAATCTGCATATTAATTCAATCCTTCCGGCAGCGCTGAGCACTGCCGCTTTTTCTTTTTTCCATTAATAGCTAAGGCTTTCAATATACATCTATAGTATGTATAAAAACAGGACGATTGGTTTTTACGTCATTTGCTGTAACATGCAACCGCCGTGCAGGACTGTTTTCGTCTTCGTATTCGGGGAGGCATCGGTAATCCGTGCTGACTCCGCGGACATTCAGGCACTCTATCATCATGTCGCAGTGGCTTTTCAGAATTGCGGCATAGGGTGTGGTCAGTATAGACGTATCATTCTCACTGTCAGGTGTAAGCGGAACCTTCCACAGCGTGCCGTCCGCGGCTGCTTTTTCAAGTTCTTCACGTGTGGTCAGTTCCTCTATTCCCGTATCCGCAGCAGAGCGCCTGAGCTTATAGCGCATATCGCTGATATATGACCACGGAGAGCTTTCGTCGCCCGCGCAGGTAACATGCAGAACCATTCCGTCGCGTACAGTCAGAACGGGATGATATCTGCCGCTGTCACATTCACAGTATACATTGCAGCCTCTGCCCTTTTCAAGCGGCTTTGCAACAACAACATTCAGAGGTCGAAGACCTGAAATCAGTCGGCCGCCGGATGACTTATCCAGTCCGCAGGCACTTGCAAGCCTGCCTGCAAATTTCGCCATTTCCGCAGGAGTAATGCGGTTGAGCATCGTCATACATTCGCTCACATATCCGAAGGGCACATTATACGCCGAGGTATATGCCGTTCTGCCGCCGAACCGGAAAAGATCAAACGATCCCGAATTCACCGACGGAATTTTATACTGCGACGGCTCAAATCTGTTCGAAAATGAAAAATAGGCTTCATTAATACGCTTTTCAATCTGACGGTAAATTTTCCACGAAAAATGCACACAGTAGTATCTGTGATCCTTATTGCGGATAATATCGTAATAATCGAAAATATACATGCGGCGCGACGCATCAATAGGAAACGGTGGCAGACGGCTGAAATAATTCTTTGCAAACGGAACTATTTCGGGGCTGATATCCTCAATTCTGAGGCGGCAGCCTGTGTATGACTTAAGCGAAATAACCGGATCGTCCCCCATCATGTAATTCGTCTTCAATATCCCTGTAAGCTCGTTAATTTTACCGTCCCTGTCAATGACAAAGCCGTGCCTAATCATCCATATCACAATATACGCTGACGGAATATAGGCAAAATCATTTGCAGCAGAAAGACTCATGCTGTCGAGCTTCTGTTTCGTCGTCATAAGCAGGATACAGTATTCATCCGTAGCAGCGTCGATATCCGTTTTAGGATCAAAGCCGAAATAATTCTCCTCGGGTAGGATCGCTTCCTTTTTCTTTCTGGAGCGTTTGACCGACACCTCTACTATCACAAGCGCACCTACAAAAATGAACAGCAGCATCGCCGTAAATAAAAGATTACTTAAAATATCATCCGATGTAAACGGAATCCACAGTATTATCGTAATGCACATACTGTACAGTTTCATTATAAATGTGCTGATCACGGCTATTTTCTTATTTTTTATACATCTGTAAATGCCGCAGATTGAAATAGCAATAATCAATATCGAGTCAAGATACAGCATCACCGCAAGAGAAATAAAATTATTCTGATCGGTTAAAAATGCCAGAATCATAAGTCCCCACAAGACATTCCACAAAATCTCTACAAGTATGGATACACCCAATACAGCTATACGGAAGATCTTGTAAGCCTTGTTATTTTCCATATTCCAACTCCTTTTAGTAAATCCCACACCGGTTGCGGTGTGGGATTCGGGTCACATTTTTATACTTCTTCTGCTATGGACGGCTTTAGTCCTTGCTGTTTCCGGATTGTTCGGAGTCTGCACTGGCTTTTGCATTTTCTGCACCGGTGCCGTGCTTTTCGCCTTCTCCCGAAACTACGCCCTGTCCCGATTCGTCATAGCTGACATATCTGACTTCAAAGCTTGTTTGTGAAGAATCGTCAGAAGTCTGAGAATCATCAACAACCGGTACGCTGAGCATTCCGGTAAGACCAAGGTATCCGCCGTCGTCCGCCGTATACATAACAGCCTGACGAACTACTCCGGCGCCCTGGGAATCGAACCTTTCCTTGCCTGCATTGCAGTCCGGATAGCCATCGTAATCCTCTATATAATCGTTATAGTAGCTTCTTTTCTTCGGGGGCATCTTAAACAGCAGCATGTACAGAACAAAGATTATCGCTGCCCCTGCTGAAACAATTCCGCCCAGTGCAAGACCCGGAGTTCTGTATCTGAACACAATCTCAGACTCCCGTCCTGCGGGAACACGCACAGCCATAAAACCGACATTAACCTTCTCAATCTGGACATCCTTGCCGTTTACGGTAGCGCTCCAGCCGTCCTCATAGGGGATGCTGAAGAACACAAGCTCATCGCTGCTGCCGGCGTCAAACTTTGCCGTGATCTTGTTCTTTTCGAATTTTACGCTGCTGCACACACGTTCCTTTCTTTCGCTGCAGTCCTTGTAATATTCTCTCTGAGAATATGTGTAATCAGAAACATCCGAATGATGCTTCAGTATGTCGCCGTATTTCTTTGCCTGCTCATCCGTCAGAACCATAGCCTTAAGGAGAAGCAGGTGACGGTTGGATTCTGATACATTATCGTATTCTTCTCTGGTAATATATTCGTCATACGTAAATCCGTAGGGAATATAATAATCGTTTTCGTAGACATTGTAATTATTTTTGGTAAGTCTCAGCGTCCAGCCGGGCATTTCCGTCGTCCCCATGGAATTACGGAATTCCTTTGTATTTTCAAGGTCAAACAGGTATTTAACGGACAGGAAGCTCCTTATTCCGTAAACATCCGTTTTCGGACGTGAGCCGACGCTTCTTTCAACACCGACGGATTTGTAGAAATCCATTACCGAGCCGGGCACAATGCTCTGGAACGCCTGAATAGTCGGTATCTGCCAGAACATTCCGACATTGTCCATCATCTCGTAAAAATCCGAGCGGACTATTGTAAGGTCATCGAATTCCTTATTGAAAACGCCTTTGTTGGCTATAACATCATCTGCTATATATTCATGGTTATAGTTGCAGTTGACAACGCCTGTGCCGACAAGCAGATTTCCATATCCCACAATCATTACAGACAGGGCAACACAAACAGAAATCCTGAATACCTTTTCGTTTTTCCTGAAACAGAGAATTATCGTCAGGGCGATAAGTCCCAGGAATGCAACACCCACCCATGCCCAGAAGCGGTCGGGATATTTTTCCAGGCCAAGAGTACCGTCAAATTCGGAATCAGTGAACCATTTCTCTGGCATTAGTCCGACAAGCACGGTAAGCGCCGCAGTGATAACAAAGGTTCGTATCAGCCCCGGTTTGAAATCGGTTTCCGTATGGTCGAGACTGATTATCGTAGCCAGCGACAGCATGAGGGTAAACATATAGTACCATCTTGCATAATAGGTGATATTCAGCACCTGGAAAATCGAATTGAAAACAGGGACAATTGTTATGATGCACAGCACAGGGATAAGCTCGCGCAGCCATTTATGCGTTCTGAGCTTATAGAAGGAGAACACTCCGACCATGCTGAACAGCGGCAGCCATGCTGCAACGCTTGCCCACTTTGCATTTGAATCAGGGGTAAAATTGCTGTAAGCAGGCATATCAGGCGGAAAGAAGAAGCTCTCCACAATATGCAGGTAGCGCTGCTCACTTGAATAAACAACAGCGTTCCAGCCATGGGGCCAGTTGCTGACTCTCGAATTCTGTAAAACGGCAAGCACCGACGGAACAAGTATCACTCCGGCACACAAGAAGCCGACCAGAATTTCGAGAAGCATTACAAAGAATTCACGCAGCTTCATGCGATAGCTGCCGCTTACCATGCGGAAGCACCAGTACATGAGGATGAATATCGACTGACCTGCGAAGAAGTAGTAATTTATAAACGCTCCGGCAAAAATTGAAATACCGAGAAAGCCCTTCTTCTTGTCATAGATATGAGCATCCATTGCCGCAAGCATGAACGGGAATGTCACCATTGCCTCGTGGAAGTGGTTGAAGAATATATTATATATTCCGAAACCCGAAAATGCATACAGCAGAGCGCCTATCATAGCATAGCGCTGGTTCCTGACGTAGCGACGCAGAAACAGGTATGCGCCCGTTGCGGCAAGACTGAATTTCAGCATCAGCATCGGTGCAATCAGGTATGGCACCACCTCGCTCGGGAATGGCAGCATCGCCCAGAAAAACGGGCTGCCTATCATATAAAAGCTGTAGGAGCCGATTATATTCGCACCCAGGTCCGTAGTATAGCTCCACCCGATATTACCGCTGAGGATGGAATCGTGTATCATCTGGTGGAAGGGTATCTGCTGAACATTGAAATCTCCGTAGAAAAAGAAATAACCGCAGTGGTATATTATCCAGATTATGAAAATACCAAAAGAAAGAGCAAGCGCCCACAGAAATGTCTGCAGGGTCAGGTTTTCTTTTATGTTTTTCAATGTCGGTTTCTTCACCATCTTTATGCCTCCAAGAAAAAACATGACGCCTATTCCATGCTTCACACCATTTTCACATTAAGCTAAACATCAGCACAGAATGGTAACTTATATTGTATCATAATTCCTCTTAAAAATCTACACAAAATCATGTCAAAAAACATTAAATGTTTGTAATTTCTAAAAATAATAGGTACTTTACAAAAATATTTTTAAAAAACTATTGCATTTTCCGCGGAATAATGATATCATAACTTGTACGCAAGTTTATCCGAGGAGGTGTAATTATGCCAAATATCAAATCAGCAAAGAAGCGTGTAAGGGTTATCGCTGCAAAGACCGCTCAGAACAAGGCTTTCAAGAGCGCTCTCAAGACCGAAATCAAAAAGGCTGACGCTGCAGTAGAGACAAATGCCGCTGATAAGGAGCAGGCTGTTCGTGTAGCCATCAAGAAGATTGACCAGGCTGCAGCCAAGGGAATCCTGAAGAAGAACACAGCTTCAAGAAAGAAGTCATCGCTGGCTCGCAAGCTTAATGCAAGCGCCTGAGCTGAAGCGGTTTTTGACATAATTTAAACTTTTTAATTTAATATTGTGTCACGTTCCGGGACTGCATATGCAGTCCCTTTTAATTTTGCCGTAAAAACCGCCGCAGTCCTTTGCAGCAACTCTGCAATTCGCGCCGAAAGGTTGAAAGTACCTGTGATCTTCGTTATAATAAAACTATAACAAAAAAGAAATGAGGCGCTGCAAATGATTGGGGAACAGATAAAGAATTTCCGCCGAAAAAACGGGATAACTCAGGAGGAACTCGGAAAGCTGATTGGAGTCACTACTCAGGCTGTATCCAACTGGGAAAGAGGCGGTGTGCCCGATGCAGAGCTGCTGCCTGATATAGCGGACGCCCTGGGCGTTTCGATAGATATGCTCTTCGGACGCAGCAGCCTGAAAAAGGTCGAAGAGGCAATCTCTGATGAGATTTTATCTGTAGGAACAGAAGAAGGCTTCGACAGAGCGTTTTCCATCCTTTATGCGATAGGCGTCGGACTGTCAGGTCTGACATCCATCAGAAACAGCTTTAATTTTGACGCACTTGCAGACCTTGGGCATAATGATGATTTCGGCTACTATACAAGGGCAAGCTCAAACGAGGGAACGTTTGACATCAGACTTAATTCCGACTTCCGCTATTTTTTCCTTATGCCCGAACCGAATGGAGGCTGCAGAGAGCACCTCGGCGATTTTGACAAGCTTGCGGAAACATTTTCGATTTTCGCAGATAAGGATGTACTGAAAATAATTTCCTATATGTACAGCAGGCTGAACACCCCCGTTTCACTGACCATGATAGCGAATAACACAAAAATGGATATCAAAAAGACAGAACATCTGATGGATAAAATATGTCAGGTACACCTTGCGAACTGCGATGTTGTCGAAACGGAGATAGGAGAGATAAAAGCATACTGCTATCTGAACGAAAGCATTGTCCTTCCGCTGCTATGCTTTGCAAAGGAACTCAGCGAAGATAAGAACATTAATATGGGCGCTATCTTCACAAGAAAAAACCGCTGTTTTAATTTATCAAATCATCCTTTAATTTGTTTCGGAATGCTTGCTTGATTGAAGTACGTATTTCCTGTATTATAAGATCATAAAATAAATCAGGGAGGCACATTATGAAAACCAAGAGGATTTTTGCAGGAATAATGTCGTCAGTTGTCTGTCTCGGAATGCTTACAGCATGCAGCGGAGCAACAGACACTCAGAACAGCGCCGCCGGACAGAATAACGAGCCAGCTACAAACTCAGAACAGCCCTCCACAGAAGAAACAAGCACGCAGAACACAACTGACGGATCGGGAGAATATACTCTTACAGTCAAAGACCGCGGAAAGAACGCAGAGATTACCGCTACCTTCGTAAACAGCAGCAGCGGCAAGACCGAAGACGTAAAAATGGAGAAGACAGACGAAAAAGACGACTGCTTCATCTATACCTGCAAGGGAGATACCGAAAAATACAATCTGGTTCATCTTTCCTACGGGGATAGGCAAACCAAGGATGCCGCCTTCAATAAATTTGTAAGCGGCTGGGATCTGTTTGAAGGCGAGCTTCTGCCCTATGATATCAAGAGCACCAAGGAATTCGAACTGAAGTACGATACAAAGACATTCAATGTAAACGGTCTGGAAAAGAACGTATATATCTGGACTCCGGACGATTACAGCGCTGACTCTGCCGAAAAATACTCTACAATCTATATGCTTGACGGACAGACCGTGCTCACAACAGAAATCGGCGGCAGCATGCGCAGCTGGAATGTTGCACAGCACGCAACATCTATGATGTCCGCAACAGACAACAAAGCAATTCTCGTCTGCCTTGAGGCCGGACAAATGCGTGATGATGATTACTCACCTGTACTTAAGGACGATGCGGTTTGCAAATCCAGCAAAACTCCCTGCGGCAATTTATTTGCAAATTTCATCATCGACACAGTAATGCCCTACGTTCAGGAAGCCTATAATGTATACAGCGACGCAAAGCACACATCCATCGCCGGCAGCTCCATGGGCGGTCTTGAGTCCTTCTACATAGGCATGGAACACCCCGACAAGTTCGGCACGGCAGGCGTTTTTTCACCATCCTTCTGGGCTTATGAAAATGACGACTGGAATGCGTATTTTGCAGGCAAAACCTACGACGGTGACTGCTCGTTCCTTTATGTCTATTCAGGCAGCTTCGGACAGGATACAGGCTGCTGGGCAGAACCGGTTTACAATGCACTCATTGAAGCCGGATATCCGAAGGACAAGCTTGTATTCAGCAAAAACGAAAAGGGCGAGCACAACGAGGAATACTGGAGCAATATTTATCCCGAATTCCTTGAAGCTATGTTCTGCGGCAAGGTATCAGCACTGGAAAGCGGCGCACCCGCAACATTCACTGACAGAACACCTCCCGAAAATGCCGATATAATCGCACAGGCTCAGACAAGCAGCAATGAGCCCGACACACGTCCCGATCACATCAAGAATTATGTTTTCTTTGACAACAGCGAAATGAAGTGGGACAAGGTATGCGCATACTGGTACGGCCTGACAGAGGAAACTCCGATAAACAAGGCAACCGGCGAGGATAAATACGGAAACCCCATGTGGCCGGGTATTGAAATGGAGCAGATCGAGGGCACAGATATTTACCGCGTCGCAGCACCTCTCGGAGTAACTGCCATTATTTTCAGCAACGGCATACTTGACAAGGACGTAAAAGAGGGAGTTACCGCTTACCAGACAGGGGATCTCCTCTATTCCGACGCTGCATGCTCAGGTAAAATCTATAAAATCGACACCTCTGTTCCCGCAAATCAGGGCACAGGCTATGAAAAAACCAAGTACAGATATCCGAGCGGTAAATGGTCGAATTATACAGACTGATAGGAATAAGCCACGAAGACGGATCTGCCGTCTCCGGGGTTTTTAAATGGGGGGGATCATTAAGATTACGCCGCGGACGCGGTCGAACGGAAATATCCAAAAAGCTGGCGTCATTTCAGCCGGCTGTCATGTTCTCCTTATCGGTCTGCTGCTGCTGTCGGTAAAATATCCGGCAAGGATTAGAATCATATCAAAAATCCAGCCAAACCCAAAAAGGCCGAACGTAAAAAGATAGATAAGTCCGCTGGTGCTTTTTCCGGCATAAAAACGATGTACTCCGAAATAGCCGAGAAAAACACACAATATAAGCATAACTTCCCAGCTTCTGCTGCTGACATTATTTTTTGGCGCAAAAGGCTGCGGCGGCGGAATATACTGCTGCGCAGTCCGCTGCAGCGGCTGAGTATATGCCGTAGGCTGGGAGTACTGCTGATACTGGTAATTCGACACCTGTCGGTTGGGAGTCTGTGAAGACGTGGGCTGCTGTGTTGTGTAATAATTATTGATAATAACGTTCTGTTTCGGGTATTCCAATTCGCTGCGACAGTATGGACACAAACGATATTCCTCTCCTACCTCAGCTCCGCAATGCTTACATTCCATAATCTCGTCTCCCTTCCCTGTTATTTGTCACTATTATACACCTGTCAGCAGAACAAATGGTATGCTGACAGCATACTAATAGTGAAAACATTGTATATTCAGAAAAAATATGATAATATAGGGTCAACTGAAACGGAGGCGACATTATGAAAATCACGGTTCTTGCCGAAAATACATCAAAGACGGGGCTTCCGTGTGAGCACGGTCTTAGCCTTTATATTGAAACCGGAAATGATGTCATACTTTTTGATATGGGACAAACTGATCTTTTCTCGCAAAATGCCGCAGTCCTCGGCTGCAGTCTTGATAAAGTCAGCCTTGCGGTTATTTCTCACGGTCATTATGACCACGGCGGCGGTCTTGGCACATTTCTGAAAGCAAACGGACACGCACCGGTATATATCAGTAAATATGCATTTGGTCCGCATTACAATGCATCTGACAAATACATAGGTCTGGATATTTCCCTTAAGGATAACGAAAGGCTCATTCCCTGCGAAGGCACAACCGTCATCGGTCAGCGACTTACTCTGTATTCATGCTCCGACAGGAAGAAACTTATCGATATGGGCTGCTCAGGACTGCAGGAAATGAAAAACGGACAACTTGTTCCGGACGAATTCCGGCATGAGCACTACCTTCTTATCGAGGAAAACGGCAGACGCGTTCTGATCAGCGGCTGTTCACACAGAGGTATTATCAACATTATGGAATGGTTCCGTCCTGATGTGCTTGTCGGGGGCTTTCATTTCATGAAGATGAGCGTCGGAGAAACTCTTGCAACATATGCAGCAAAACTTGACAGCTACAGCACAACCTACTACACCTGCCACTGCACGGGCACTGAGCAGTATGAATTCATGAGCCTCAGCATGAAAAGACTTAATTACATTTCAACCGGGGACAGTTTTACCATAAACTGACGATTATTTCTGATTTGTAACGGCTATCGTGGTTCAGTTATCATATTCATCCGGACAATTCACTTTTTTCCGCAGATTTCGCTTATAATCATATTTTTCATATTGACAATCCTGATAAGGAAATGTATAATGGAATGGTGAAATCATTCGGAGGAAACTCCCGACAGTTCGTTTGCGCCATCCTGTCGATAAACAAAACCAGGGCATAAGGCACTGCCTTAATCCGGCAGCGCCCGGTTATAATGCTTTTGGATGTGTCTGCATTGCTGCGGACGCATTTTTTGAGGTGAAGAAGTTTGTACAGGCTCAAATGCTCTGCTGCTTTTGACAGCGCTCATTTTCTTTCCGGCTACAACGGAAAATGCGCAAATATTCATGGACATCGTTGGGTGATAGAAGCAGTGTTCTCCTCCCCTGTGCTGCAGCAGGAAGGCATGCAGCGAGGAATGCTTATTGATTTCGGCGATATAAAAGCGTCTCTCAGATCACTTGCAGACAGCTTTGATCATGCACTCATTTACGAAACCGGAAGTCTCAGAAGCAGCACCGTCGCCGCGCTGAACGACGAAAGTTTTAACCTGATCGAGGTACCGTTCAGACCCACCGCTGAAAACTTTGCGGAGTTTTTTTACGGCTCGCTTTGCGGCATGGGTCTTCCGGTAAGCTCCGTTACCGTATATGAAACGCCTGACAACTGCGCAGTGTACGAGGGAGACTGAAAGGCAGGAACATAATGGCAAGGGTTGCTGAAATGTTTATCAGTATCAACGGCGAGGGCGTGCGCGCAGGAGAGCTTGCTTATTTTGTACGTTTTTGCGGCTGCAATCTCAGCTGCAGCTACTGTGACACGGCATGGGCAAACAGAAGTGACGCTCCCGAAACTCATATGAGCGCTGAAGAAATTGCGAAACAGGTGATCGGTTCCGGCATAAGGAACGTAACCCTGACCGGCGGCGAACCACTTCTGCAGAAGGATCTTCCGGAGCTTTGCACAATTCTCGCAGAAAACGGAATCATCACTGAGATAGAAACCAACGGCAGCCTTGATATTTCGGAGCTTGCTGCTCTTTCCGGCAGACCGGTTTTCACAATGGACTACAAGCTTCCCTCATCCGGCATGGAAGAGTTCATGCGTACCGAAAACTTTTCTCTGCTGCAAAAGCAGGATACAGTTAAATTCGTATGCGGAAGCGTACAGGATCTTGACCGTATGCGCGAAATAACGGAAAAATACAGCTTACTTTCGCACTGCCATGTTTATATCAGCCCGGTATTCGGCTCTATCGACGCTTCTGATATAGTCGAATACATGAAACAACACAGAATGAACGGTGCGAGGCTGCAGCTGCAGCTTCACAAATATATATGGGACCCCGACAAACGGGGAGTGTGAGGTGCTGTATGGATACAAAAGCAATAGAATATCACGTAAGAGGTATACTCGAGGCAATAGGCGAGGATCCCGACAGAGAGGGACTGCGCGAAACTCCCGAAAGGGTTGCAAGAATGCTCGAAGAGGTTCTCGCAGGTACACAGTATACCAATCATGAAATAGCAGAAATGTTCGGCAAGACCTTTGATAAGCCCTACGGCAATGACGACGACAATATCGTTGTCATGCGCGACATAACCGTATTCAGCTACTGTGAGCACCACATGGCGCTTATGTATGATATGAAGGTCAATGTTGCATATATACCGAGAGGGCGTGTTCTGGGACTTTCAAAAATAGCAAGGATCTGTGATATGGCGGCACGCCGGCTGCAGCTTCAGGAAAGGCTGGGCGCGGATATTGCTGAAATAATAGCAGAAGCCTCCGGTGCAATTGATGTTGCTGTAGTGATAAGCGGCAGCCACAGCTGTATGACGGCACGCGGCATAAAAAATTCCGACGCCAAAACCGTCACAGCTACCTACAGAGGCAAATTCAGGGACGATCCTTCTCTGCGCGAGCTGATAAAGCCGTAAATCAGACCCCGGATTCCTACAGACTTTTTTTACATGCGCATTTAGGGATGTGCGCTTTTAAAGTTCAATATTGAGGATTGTCTTTACGAAGATGAACCGGAACAGGGTTTCGGCAATCCAAACAAGGTTTCAAGGGGTATCTGCTGAGCGCGAAATCCCCCACAGATCACAGGAAAGAGGAGCAATATGAAGGCACTGATACTTTTCAGCGGCGGTGTAGACAGCACCACCTGCCTTGCGATGGCAGTGGATAAATACGGTTCTGATAATGTTGTCGCCCTGTCCGTAGGCTACGGTCAGAAGCACAGCAAGGAGCTTGAAGCTGCAGAAAGAATTGCAGCACATTACGGAGTTACACTCCGCAGGCTTGACCTTGCCGCAATATTTGAAGGCTCAGACTGCTCTCTGCTGAGCTCAAGTTCACAGAAAATACCACAGGAAAGCTACGCCGAACAGCTTAAAAAAAATGACGGCGCTCCTGTTTCGACATATGTACCCTTCCGCAACGGTCTTTTTCTTGCAAGCGCTGCCAGCATTGCACTTTCAATGGGCTGCGGCGAAATCTGGTACGGCGCTCACAGCGATGACGCTGCAGGGAACGCATATCCCGACTGCAGCAGCGATTTCAACGAAGCTATTAACCGCGCAATATACGTCGGCAGCAGCTGCGAGCTGAAGGTTGTTGCACCGTTCATCGGCATGACAAAGGCTCAGGTAGTCGCAAAGGGACTCAGTCTGAATGCGCCGTACAAATACACATGGAGCTGCTATGTCGGAGCAGACAAGCCCTGCGGAATGTGCGGTACCTGCCGCGACAGGGCAGCAGCTTTTGCAGCAAACGGCGCTGCAGACCCTGCGCTGACAATAGAGGAGAATGTATGAGAAACGAAAACGAGAAGGGCAGCATCAGCCTGCTCGGTAATTCAGCAACGACTTACAGGGATGATTACTCTCCGGATGTACTGGAGACATTCCCTAACAAGCACCCTGAAAATGATTATTTCGTAAAATTCAACTGTCCGGAATTTACAAGCCTATGCCCGATAACGGGACAGCCGGATTTTGCGACAATATATATTTCATACGTTCCGGCGGAGCGTATGGTAGAAAGCAAATCGCTGAAGCTGTATCTTTTCAGCTTCAGAAACAGAGGAGATTTCCACGAAGACTGCGTGAATATCATAATGAAGGATCTGATAAGGCTTATGGATCCGAAGTATATTGAAGTATGGGGTAAATTCCTGCCGCGCGGCGGAATTTCAATCGACCCGTACTGCAATTACGGCAAACCGGGAACAAAATGGGAAAATGTCGCATGGGACAGACTGACCAGACACGACATGTACCCTGAGCATGTAAATAACAGGTAGATAAGGAAAAGGTGATTGAAATGTACAGCAAAACAACAGTCGTTAAATGTATTTCAGCTGTGCTGGCTGCATCAGCATGTGTTCTGAGCCTTGCATCCTGCATGACTGATACAACTGGTCTGACAAATACTAATAACGAAAGTACTCCGAGCGCAGCAGAAACATCAGTCGAGGAGAGCAGCGCAGCATCTCTTCCGGAGCAGAACTCAAAGCCGAAGGCTTCTAACCAGAATACGGCTAAAAAGCAGAATTCCGCACCAGAATCCTCAAAGGAGGAATCATCAAAGCCGGAATCCTCGAAGCCGGAATCCTCAAAACCGGAGCAGTCCTCACAGCAGGTTTATACACCTGTTCAGCCTGAACCGCAGCCCGAACCCGAGCCTGAGCCCGTTCAGGAAAGTGAAGAAGAAAGCAGCGAAATCGTCCCTCCCCTGCCGCCCAAGCCCGTGCCGATATACAGAGGTCGCAATTCCGGCACCTTCCCGGAAGCTCTGCTGACGATACCGTGGGATTACTATAAACCCCTTGAAGGCACACGTCCTATCGAGGTAGTATCATATACCCACCGCGGTCACACAAAGAATGTTTCAGTTTACCTTCCGCCGAATTACGACGAAAACAAGTCGTATAACATTATTTACCTCCTCGGCGGCGTTACGGCTAACGAATGGGCATTCTTCAAAAGAGGCGACAAGCCTGATTACTGCAAATATGCTCTTGATCATCTAATTACAAACGGCGAGATGGAACCGTGCATCGTTGCAAACTGTTCATTCTTCCCGTCGGATGATATCCGTCTCGGCGATATGGACTTCACCGAAATGCTGAATGACTTTGACGACGAGCTCAGAAACTGTATTATTCCCGCAGTAGAGTCTGAATATTCAACATACATCGTAAATATGAATGAAATGGGAATAATTGCAAGCAGAAAGCACAGAGCCTTCGGCGGTTTCTCCATGGGCGCTGCCGTAACATGGCACGAGCTCGCCAAGAATACCGATTATTTCTACTACTATGCACCGTTCTCAGGCGGAAGCTTTGAAACCGAGAACCTTGACTACAATGACGATGTAGGCGGCTCACTGAGAAGAAACCTCAGCCGTCTGGGATATGACAAGAATGATTTCTTCATCTTTGCCTGCGAAGGTACCGCAGACCACACGAAGAACAAGATGGATAATCACGTAAACAATCTGCGCAATAATTTCCCGGATGTATTTGAATTTACCGATACGAACAAATCACAGGGCAACATTACATATAAATACAAGCAGGACGGAGAACACAACTACGTTTGTGCTTACGAATACCTGCGCAGCGCAATACATGCATTCTGGGAAATCTGACATAATCATCTGCCCCCGTCAGGCTCAATGTCCGGCGGGGGTTAACTGTATATAAACACAAATATAATCAGAAAACGGGAACGCCAATTCATAGCGTTCCCGTTATTTACATGTAATTTTTTTTCGTACAGCAGTAAGAATTATGAACTGCGCCTCTGTGATTATTCTGTAATCTGCTCCATCTCGTAAACCTCGAAGATATCGCCTTCTTTAATATCACTGTACTTTTCAAGCGTGATACCACATTCAAAGCCCTGTGCAACTTCCTTGACGCTGTCCTTGAAGCGCTGAAGTGAAGCAATGCTGTCGTCGGCAATGATGATACCGTCACGTACAACACGGCACTGTGAACCTCTTACTACCTTGCCTGAAAGAACATAGGAGCCCGAAACAATGCCGACGCCTGTGATCTTATAGGTCTGGCGAACCTCGACCTTGCCGAGAAGGTTCTCACGGAACTTCGGAGCGAGCATGCCCTTCATAGCAGACTCTATCTCTTCGATGCAGTCATAGATAATGCGGTACAGTCTCATATCAACGCCGTCGCGCTTTGCATTTTCCTCAGCAACAGGATCGGGACGTACATTGAAGCCTACGATAATAGCATTGGATGCGGAAGCAAGCATTACGTCGGATTCACGGATAGCACCAACTGCGCTATGGATAACATTTACGCGAACCTCTTCATTCGTAAGCTTTTCGAGTGACTGACGTACAGCCTCAACAGAGCCCTGAACGTCTGCCTTTACTATGATCTTCAGTTCCTTCATCTCTCCGAGCTTCATCTGATCAAAGAGGTTGTCAAGTGTAACCTTGGTTCTGGAATTGAAACGTTCTTCCTTCTCTGTATCACGTCTCTGAGCAACAAGCTCTCTTGCAAGACGTTCGTCTGATACGGCATTGAAGGTATCGCCGCCGGTTGGTACATCGTCAAGACCGGTGATTTCAACCGGAACAGACGGACCTGCGCTCTTAACCTTTGCACCCTTATCATTTGTCATTGCACGTACTCTTCCGACAGTCATACCTGCAACAACTATGTCGCCGACATGCAGCGTACCATTCTGTACGAGCATTGTTGCGATAGGACCTCTGCCCTTGTCAAGTCTTGCTTCGATAACAGTACCTCTTGCAGCTCTGTCAGGGTTAGCCTTAAGTTCCTTCATATCTGCTACGAGCAGAACCATTTCGAGAAGGTCGTCAATACCTTCCTTGGTATGAGCGGAAACCGGGATAACCGGAACGTCGCCGCCCCACTCCTCAGGAACAAGCTCATGCTCAGTAAGCTGTGACTTAACTCTCTCTATATCTGCGCCGGGCTTGTCGATCTTGTTTACAGCAACAATAATTGAAACGCCGGCAGCCTTTGCATGGTGGATAGCCTCAATTGTCTGGGGCATGATACCGTCGTCAGCTGCAACAACAAGGATTGCGATATCAGTTACCTGTGCGCCTCTTGCACGCATTGTGGTAAATGCTTCATGGCCGGGGGTATCGAGGAAGGTTATCTCTCTGCCGCTGAGCTTGACTCTGTATGCACCGATATGCTGTGTAATGCCGCCTGCTTCGGTAGCTGTTACATGAGCATGACGAATAGCGTCAAGCAGTGAGGTCTTACCATGGTCAACGTGACCCATTACAACAACAACAGGTGCACGTTCAACAAGGTTCTCATCATCGTCCTCACTGTCATCGATGATCTTTTCCTCGATAGTTTCAACAACCTCTTTTTCAACCTTAGCATGGAATTCCATTGCAGCAAGAGAAGCTGTATCGAAATCGATGGTATCGTTTACACTCGCCATAACGCCGAGCATCATCAGCTTTTTGATAACCTCAGCAGCAGTAGCCTTCAGTCTGAGTGCAAGCTCGCCGACGGTAATCTCGTCCGGAATCTGCACAGTGATAGGCTTGCTCTTGCGCTCCTTTTCGATACGGTTGAGTCTTTCCTGCTCTGTTTCCTTGCGTGATGAACGGGGCTTTCCTCTCTGCTGTGATTTCTGGTTGATCTTCTGCTTCTGAGAAGTCGGCTCCTTATGCAGCTTTTCGCTTGCAAGGCGGTCGTACTTTTCGTTGTATTTATCAATATTGACATGAGAAGCTCTTGTATTTGCACTGACAACTCTGCCGCGGTTTTCATTTACCTTGCTGTTGTCCTCACTGACAAGCTCGCTTGATTCCAGCTTCTTGCCGCTGAGAATATGTGTTTCGCCCTTCTGTCTTGCAACTGCGGGCTGCTTGTTCTTTTTCTGCTTCTTGTCATTCTTTCTCTGCTGCTGTTCTTCCTTTGCAGCTGCAGCCTGTGGCTTTGCCTGCTGGGGCTTTTCTGCTTCCTTCTTTGCCGCCGGTGCCGCAGGCTTTGCGCTCTGCTGGGGCTTTTTGGTTGCAGGTGCTGCAGCAGCCTGTGCAGGTTTTTTCGGAGCCTCGGCCTTTTCAGCCGGCTCGTTTGCGCTTGCATAGTATTCATTCAGATTCGGAAGCATTGTCTTATGAGTAAAATACTCGATAACGACATTCAGTTCCTCTTCGGTAAGCACAGCGCCGGATTTTTTATTTGAATTAAGATATGTTTTAAGTACCTCGGAAATCTCCTTGCTGGTGATATTGAGATTCTTTGCAATCTCGCTGAGTTTATATTTTATCATATACACATTCCTCCTGTCTTATTCTCCACAAAGCGTCTTCATCTTTTTTGCAAATCCCTCGTCGTTGACGGAGATTATACCCGTATGCTTTCCGACGGCAGAGCTCATGCTCTCCATCGGTTCTATCAGGATGATCATCGGGGTATCGGTTTCCTGCGCCACGGCAGTAATCGCGCGTTTCGTGCGATCCGATATATCGCTTCCGATAAGCAGCAGCCTTGAGCTGCCCTTTTTTGCAGCTTCTGCAGCCGCGTCAAAGCCCATTGACAGCCTTCCTGCCCGTCTTGCAATGCCAAGCAGTGAAAGCAGCTTTTCATTCACTTTCCGATCACCCTTTTTCAAGTAGTATTTCAGCAGCCGAAAATGCTCAGTCGGGCGCAAGCTCGCTGTCGAGCCGGCTATAAACATCATCGGGTATCTTGCAGGAAAACGCCTTTTCGAGGCGTCTGGCACGTTTTGCCTTCGCCAGACAGTCAGCGTTATTGCAAATATATGCTCCCCTGCCCGGTTTTTTTCCTGTTTTGTCGACCGATATTTCTGAGGGGCTCCCGTCCTCATTTTCCGGAGCCTTAACTATGCGCACAAGCTGACGCTTTTCAAACATCTCGCCGCAGCCGACGCATTTTCTCATCGGTATTTTCTTCTGACGCACTTATATACATTTCCTCTCGTAATATCGTAATTACAGGTTTTCCTCACTGTCCTGTACGTCCTGTTCCTCTGCCGGAGCTGCATCTTCTGCTGCAGCCTCGTCGGTCTGCTCAGCTGCAGAATCTGAAGCTTCATCTGCATCCTCTTTTGCAGCAGCCGGGAAAAGCTCCTCGTCCTCATCCTCGCCGAAGAAACCGCTTTCAGGGCGGATATCTATCTTCCATCCGGTAAGCTTTGCGGCAAGTCTTACGTTCTGGCCCTTGTTGCCGATAGCAAGTGACAGCTGGCTGTCCGGAACGGTTGCCTTGCAGATCTTTTCACCGGAAGGATCAAGCGCAACGCCGAGAACCTCCGCTGGAGACAGAGCCTTTTTGATAAACTCTACCGGATCCTCGCTGTATTCGATGATATCGATCTTTTCGCCGCCGAGTTGCGAAACTATCGTTCCAACTCTCTGACCCTTGGGACCTATGCAGGCGCCTACTGCGTCCACTTCGCTGTCCTTACTGAATACAGCTATCTTTGTTCTGGAGCCTGCCTCACGTGAGATAGACTTGATCTCAACGATACCATCGAATATCTCGGGCACCTGCTCCTCAAAAAGTCTCTTGACAAGATCAGGATGAGTTCTGGAGATAATAGCTCTCGGTCCTCTTTCACTTGTCTTGACATTTACTACGTATACCTTAATAAGATCGCCTACATGCAGTTCCTCGCCTGCAACCTGATCGTTTTTCGGAAGGATCGCAATAGCCTTGCCGAGACGAAGCGTTGCATTGCCTGTTGCAGGATCAACCTGTTCAACTGTTGCTGTAACAATATCCTGGAGCTTGCTCTGATATTCGCTGAGAGCCTGTTCCTTCTCACCGTCGCGGATACCCTGACGGATCATATTTCTTGCTGTCATAACGGCAATTCTGCCGAAATTCTTCGGGTCAAGCTGTATGCCGACCTTATCGCCGATCTGAACGCCCGCCTTGAGCTTTTTAGCCTCCGGAAGAGAGATCTCACGGTTGATATCCGTAACCTCTTCTACAACGACCTTATTGAGCGTTGCTTCCAGTCTGCCGCGTGCTTCGTTATAAACGACTGATACATCATCATTTCCGCCATATGAATTCTTACATGCGGTAACGATTGCCTTGCTGATCTGTGCGAGCATGAAATCTGCGGGTATGCCCTTTTCCTTTTCAATAAGGGCAAGCGCCTCAAACAGATTCTCCTCGGGTTCCTTATTCTTTTTCATTTCCTGTGCCTCCTGAATTTACAGATTAAAATCATCCAGTTTAATATATACTGTGTCTTTCTTTATTATTACGGATTCGGATGCATCCTCCCGGCGGATTGTAATACTGCCGCCTTCGTTTGCAATGAGCGTACCCTTAAGCTCCCGCTCGCCGTTTTCATCGGGACGGATAAGCTTTATCATAACCGGTGCGCCGAGAAATCTGTCGAAATGCTCATCACGCACAAGCTCGCGTTCGATACCCGGCGAGGATACCTCGAGAGTATAGCTTTCAGCGATAGGATCGAGCTCGTCGAGTGGTGCATCAACAGCGCGTGTGACGTTTTCGCAATCCTCAATGGTAACACCGTTTTCACTGTCGATATAGATCCTGAGAATACGGTTTGCGCCCTCCTTAAGATAGCGTACATCCCACAGCTCAAGCCCGAGTGATTCCACTATAGGCCGCACAAGTGCGCTGACCTCTGCCGAGACAGAGCCGCTTTTTTTCTTTGCCATAATTACCTCCGTTCAGGCTTTCGCCCGATAAACGTAAAAGAGCGGGTCGCCCCACTCTTTTACTCACCTTCATCATTATTATTACTAATATATTCTATCACGCTTTATGCATTTTTGCAAGTGTTTTTTTAAAATTATTCCGTTGCCGTTTCTTCGGCGTTTTTGCAGCTTTCGTCAGCAGAAATACACTCATCTGAGGTATAGCTGCTCATAAGATGCATCAAGATAAAAAGTATCGCTATATAAATAAGGTTGCAGCACAGAAGAGAAATATCCCTGCTCCAGAATTCAGAAAGTCCTGCCATGCGCAAAACCTTGACGGCGCCCTTTTCCCATATAATATAGCCGTACATACACTGCAGTGTAATTCCTACGGTCAGCACTGCATCAGCGACAGCATTTTTCAGCAGGTCACGGCGGCTGTATCCGAAAAGGATAACCGGGATCAGTGCCAGAGTGAGTGTATCGAAGGGATGTGAATAAAACCAGGACGGCTCCAGCAGAATTGCGGGAAGAAAAGGCAAAAAGACGATTTCGCTGCGCTTTTGGAAAACGGGTCTGAGCCTGAAAAAGCATATCGTCATTATGGTAATGCCGACTACAGCGCTGCTGATAAGGATAACTCCGTTTCCTACACCGAAATTGCGAAGGAATGTAAAAAGCCCTGTATTGATTTCCACGTTTTCATATGTGCCGCTTTGCTGCCATATCTGCAGAAGCATTGAAACCGGATCCATTCCAATCCATATGGAAGCGAATACCCATGCCGCAATACACACTGCAGCTGCAACGGCCACCACTATCCACTGACCCAGCAGAAGGTATGTTATAACGAACAGTCCGCCGACCTGCGGCTTTACGAGTGCAAAGGACAGTATAAGTCCGGCGACAACCGGGTGGCGGCGATAGATGCACATTGTTATGATTATCAGCAGGCAGCACAGTCCGCCGTAATTACCCAGCATAAATGTGCTTGCCATGGCCCATGTACCGATGAGTGCAAATACAACAGGCACACTTTTATTTTGCATTTTGCGCCAGACAAGTATCCCGGCGGCGGCAGCAACAGCAAGATAGAGTACCACGCCGCATATGCGCGCGATCTCCCTCGGGAAAAACGGAAAAACCAGCAGGCAGCCAAGCGGATAAGCCCACGGCATACTGCCGGCATAGCTCGGAATCTTCCCGATGCCGTCCAAAACCAGTCCGCCTGAAATGGAATCGAACGGGTTTATCCTGCGGATAAAGTACGCATCCTCCATCCAGCGCAGGTCAAAGTCACCCTTGAATATCCTGAAACGGTAAAGAACATATGCTATATTCGCAAGTGCAAAAATCATTATCAGTATCTGTGCAGGAATGCTACGTTTGTTGGTAAGCTTATTCATCAGATTTCTCCAATCAGTTATTCTGCACCGTACCGGCTATTTCGCGTATTGCTGCGGCAGCGTCGGGTGCCTTGAAAACACCAGTACCGGAAACGCTGACATCTACTCCGGCTTCTCTGCATACAGGAGCGGTTGCCGCTGTGATTCCGCCGTCTGCTTCGATAAGAACATCCAGGCCGCGTCTTTCAATCTCTGCTTTCAGAGCGCGAACCTTCGGCATCATATCAGCCATGAAGGACTGACCGCCGAAGCCCGGCTCAACAGTCATAACAAGAACCATATAAAGGCTGTCAAGATACGTGAAAACAGCCTCGGCAGGTGTAGCAGGCTTGATTACAAGCCCGGGAAGTACGCCACGCTCCCTGATATGCGCTATTGTTTTTTCAATATCATCCTCTGCCTCAACGTGGAAGGTAATAATATCTGCACCTGCATCCGCAAACGGGTCGATGTAGCTGTCCGGATGGGATATCATGAGGTGAACGTCAAAGGGCAGCTTTGTATAGGGGCGCACAGCCTTGACAATGCCGGGGCCTATGGTCAGGTTCGGGACAAAATGCCCGTCCATGACGTCAAGGTGGATAAGATCCGCTCCTGCAGCGTCAATTCGGCTTACCTCCTCGCCCATTCGGGAAAAATCACAGCTAAGCAGCGATGGTGCTACCTTCATAAATAATCAGACCTTTCAATAATTCAGGAAATTGTTCTTGCAGCTATTGATACGGCAATCAGTGCTATGCACCAGAAGCCTATATAAAGCAGCAACTCGAACACTCCGAGCTTTGCAAAGCCGGAGAAGAACGAAAGTATATTGACCAGAACAAAACCGGTCACAATGGACATCATCTGTATGATCTTGGAGATCGTTACGGTGGATTTCATTTTGATACAGCCGGACACTGCATTTGCAAAAGCCTCTATCTTACCGTTTGTTACGAGATAGGCACGGGTCGTCTTTTCCTTGCCGGAAATTTCGTCATAGGCTATCGTGCCCAGTCCTGTTCTGAGCACCGTTACACAGCGGTTGTACAGGCTGAACTTTTCGGCTATATGCTTTGAGGTGATATTCGGGTCTATCGTGCGCACAACAAAGCTGACTCCGTTGTCCTCAAGCTCCCTGAGAGCCTCTGCAATATTCCTGTCCACCTTGTAGGTCATGATAAACATTGCAACAAGCTCGCCGCCTACGGAAATATAGGATATTTCATTTCCCATCTTGCGGTATTTGCGCTCAAGACGCTCATTCGGGGGTGTTATATTGTGCTTTTTCAGCAGCTCGCGGTTTCCGATAAGTATACGCTGTCCGCCTATCCAACCGGAAAGACCCATATTGTCGTCATATGTAACACTTTCGACCTTCGGCAGCATGTTCTGTCTGTCCTGTATCATCGTTTCAAATATGTATGTCATAGGACCGTTTACTGCAAAGGTTACGGCAGCTCCGGCGAGAATTGCATCCTGTATCTTCGTTTCGCTGAATGCCTTTATTCCGCTGAGGATTATGCTGCCCTTGGGATAAAGGTCGGTATAGTCGAGCATAACGGTATTAGTATCCGAAAACTGCTTTACGGATTCAAAGCTGGCAAGCATTGCACCCTTCGAAAGCGTTGAACCGCTGAGGTTCTTCATGGGGATATTAATTGCCAGGAGAGCGCACATCGGGATAGTAATAACAGACGTCAGAGCAAATGATGACACTCCGCCGACAACGTCCTTGGTCACCGCACCGTATGCAACGCCGCACAGCAGGCACAGGCACGCTGTAAACGGCGCAATAATCCTCGCAAGATCCTCAACCGGATCGACAGCATAGGACAGGCGCAGGAAATTGCTCATAAAATCCGAGCGCTTCATGTAGGCAATTATAGGCTTGCGAGAAGGAAGGTCGCGGACAAGTTTTTCGGCATTGTCGATATTGGTATATATCTTTCCGGCATAGCGCGCTTCCTTTTTACACAGGAAACGGAAATTATCTGCTGTACGTTTTACGATAAGCAGCTTTCCGACGCTGTTGAGAAGCAGAGCAAGAATAACAAGCGGAACATATATATGGTACGTACCGTTTACAAATACATCCGGCAGAAACAGTGCAAAAATTGACTGTATCGTCGCCGCAACAACAGCAACAGCCGCTGCTGTATCGGAATCTCCCTTGAAGTGCAGCAATGACATAAGCCCGTTATATATCGGGAAGCGGTCGAAATACACCGAAACCAGAAGCACGGCAAGATTAATAAGTGCATAAACAAGCCATCCGTGGTGAATTATCGTTGTAAACAAAGCTGGCATGAAATACGCAAGAAGTGCAGCTATAAGTGCCACCGATGTGGTAACGGTAAGTGCAACTGTCCTTACAAAAACCTTGCGGAGGTTTTCGTTGATATCGCCTCTTATCTCATCAGCTTCGTCAACGCTGTTGTAATCTTCAAGCTCCGGACGTACTACATCCTCCTCATCGGGGTTTTCGTCGAATTCGTCATCCATGGAAAACAGTCCCGATATCCTGGAACCGAGAGTCTTTTTCTTTTTAGGCATCTTTATAGGCGGCCTTGCAGGCTTGACCTTGAGAACTGCCTCATCCGCAGCCTCCTGTACTACAGCAGCAGCCTCTACTCCTGCGGCAATTGCAGCAACAGCCGCAGATTTGGACTTTTTATCAGCCTTTTTGGGAGTCTGCTTCTTTTCGGCTGCAGGCGGAGCAGCTTTTTCGCTTTTCTGAGCCACCGGCGCCGGCACGGGAGCAGGTCCCGACTGTGCCTGAGGAGCGGCAAGCGCCCTGTATTTTCTGGCTGCTTCATATTCAGCCCGGATTGTCTTTGAAAACTTTCCAGCCATTACCAAAAACGGCGGACCGTCGTAGGTATGGTAGACCATGGGCTCCGGTCTTGCCTGTGCGAAGGCGTTATTCACCGTGGCGGTATGAACCCTCGGCAAGTCCTCAGTTTTCGTCACAGGCGGCGCTGCCTTTGGAGCAGGCTTTTGTACCGGCCTTGGTGCAGACTTCGGCAAAGCCTGCCCGGTCACAGGTCTTGCAGCAGACGGACGGGGTGCAGCCACCGGAACAACAGGTGCAGCAGGCTTTACAGCTGCAGGCTTTGTAACAGGTGCAACCGGTGCTGTATATAGTGTAGCTGATTCCGGAACAACCTCTTCGGGTTTATCCTCCGTCTTGTCGGTCACAGCTGCTGCAGCATCTTTAGTTGCCTTTTCTTCCGGTTTATCCTGCTTCGCAGCTTTTTCCGCAATTTCTTCCGTTGCTTTTTCCGGCTTTGCTTCAGCTTTTTCAGCATCTTTAACTTCTGATATTACAGGTTTCTTGTCAACCATCTGAGCTTTTTCAGGCTTCACTTCGGCTTTTTCAGCGTCCTTAACTTCTGGTGTTACAGGTTTCTTGTCAACCTTCTGAGCTTTTTCAGGCTTCACTTCGGCTTTTTCAGCGTCTTTAACTTCTGATATTACAGGTTTCTTGTCAACCTTCTGAGCTTTTTCAGGCTTCACTTCGGCTTTTTCAGCGTCCTTAACTTCTGGTGTTACAGGTTTTTCGTCTGCCTTTTCAGCCTTTTGTTCAGTCTGATTAACTGTTTTCTCCTCTTTTGTCTGAGCTTCGGGCTTTGATTCCTGCCCGGATATATTATCAGCTATAAACTCATTTTTAGTTTCCTGCACCGGCTTTTCATCTGTCTTTTGCAAGGGCTTTTCCCCTGCTTTTGGTGTGGACTTTTTGTTTTTGGGAACGGCATGAACCTTAACACGGGTCGCCTTCTTTTCCGTACCCTGCACTGCAGCCTGAGCAATCTTAATTCCTGAAGGATTTTCAGGCGCGGTTTTTTCCTCTGCCTGGATTTCCTTTTCGGCATCAGGCTTTTCCTCCGTTACAACAGCTGCTTTATACGTCATCGGTGTTTTTGTAACAGCCGAATTCTTAGCCTGCATGATTGCGTCAATGGTAATCTCCGTTTTCTTTACCACAGGCGCCGCAGGTTCCGCAGCAGTCACAGTGCTGACGGGTTCCTCTGTTTTTTCATTTTCCTTCGCGGCTGGCTCGGCAGCAGCAAAGCTTATTTCCTCATCCTCATCAACATGCTGAACCGGCTCGGGCTTCTCCTTTGCTGCTGAAGCAGTTTTTTCCTTATATAGTGACTTCGGAGAAGAAACTGATTTCGGAGCTTTTTTTATTTCGGTTGTGACGCCATTTTTATCATCATCGGCAAAAATATCGTCGAGAACATCGTCCTCCTCCTCGGCAAAGCTTCCGTCTTCGGGCTGGGTTATTATCTCAACGAATTTTCCGAAAATCGAGCCAAGCTTGCTGCCCGTTTTTCCGCCGTTTTCTTCCGTCTTAGCCGCCGGCCGCGACTTTTCTGCGGCAGGAGCTTCCTTTTGTTCCGGTTTGCCGGCGCTGCCCGTTCTGAACGACACGGGTTTGGGCTTAACATGCTTTACTGAGTCCCCTGCGTCCTCTTTTTCATGCGCATCATCGGATATTGCAGAAGAATCGGCTTCGATTTCCTGTATATCTTCCGGGGCTTCGTTCTCTGTCTTCAGTGGCGAAGGGACGTCCGGCTCGTATTCTACCTCGGCAAGCCCGTTGTCCTCATCATCGTTTTTTCCGAAAAAGCCACGCAGCGTCGCAAAGATATCCATTTTTTTATGTTCGGGTCTGCTGCTGTCAGACATATCCATCTTCCTTTGCTATCAGATTGCTTTTATATTTTTTCTCTGTCGAGTAAATTCATACATCAGTACGCCTGCTGCCACTGATGCATTCAGGGAATTGATTTTTCCCAGCATAGGCAGCGAAAGTATCACATCGCATTTTTCCCTAACAAGCCGTCCGAGCCCCCTGCCCTCGGCACCGATGACCAGTGCCGACGCACCGTCGAGCTTCGCTTCGCAGTAGGTCTGGCCGTCCATATCGGCGCCATAGACCCAGCAGCCGCGCTGCTTGAGGTCATCAATTGCTGCAGCGATATTAGTCACTCTTGCAACCGGAACATATTCGAGCGCTCCGGCGCTGGATTTTCCTACGGTGAAGTTAAGTCCTGCGGCCCTGCGCGACGGAATTATCACTCCATGCGCCCCGGCACATTCCGCCGTACGGATAATAGCTCCGAGGTTATGCGGATCCTCAATACCGTCAAGCACAATAACAAACGGTGATTCATCCCTTTGCCGGGCAAGCTCGAAAATATCATCAACTGAGCTGTAATCCTTTACGGCAGCAAGCGCCACAATTCCCTGATGGTTGGCACGGTTGGTCATGAAGTCCAGCTTTTTGCGGTCAACCTCCTTGACGGGGATATGCTTTTCCTTTGCAAGAGCGGCAATTACCTTTACCGAACCGGTAAGCTCTCCCTTGGCTACATAGAGGGTATCAATGGAACGTCCCGATTTAAGTGCCTCTGAAACCGGATTTCTTCCGGCAATTATATCCTTGTTATTTTCCTCTTTATTCAAAAAATTCACCTGTTTCATATCTAATTAAATCTGAATATAGAAATACATTTTCATTATAACATAATTTTTTTCCTTATACAATCGCCGCAGGCAATAATTTTCAAATTTACCAAACGTTTATAAGTCTTCCGCACAGAATCAGCTCTCATTCAAAGAAATGTGAGTCTTAAGCACCCTTTAATCTTCTGAAAAAACTGACTGCTAATCGGTTTTCCTTTATTATAAGCATGATGACCTGTTTACAGATTTATTAAAAAATCCACGCAGAATATCATTTCCGCGTGGACATTTGTTATTTTGTTTCAGCTGAAAGTGCACTGCAGCCGAAAAGGAAAGCAGCCACTTCAAAAATCACTGCCGTCGCGCACACAGTAGCAGTGCAAACGTCAGCACTTTTCATTCCGAGCAGATCCGCAAGCTCCGAGTAAACATCTCCGTTGCCGGAAAGGAAAAGCACTGAGGCAAAAATTATCATTATTGCGCCGATCACTCCCAGAAAGACAGCCGTCAGCATAAGAGGTTTATTTCTGAGCATATATATTCCTCCTGAATTCAGTACAGAATCGCACCGTATTTATCCCCGAGAGCATTAAGCTCAGACATTGGAATTCCGCAGCGGGTATCGATTATCAGCCGTCCCTGAAAATATCTCAGTGCTGCCTCAAGCGTTGTTGCGTCGTCGGCGGTAACACATACCGGAAGTCTCGACATATACGCACCCTCCGCCAGAACTGCTGCTTCGTCGGTAGAATGAAGCGAAACGCACACAGCGTTGATGTTTTCGTCGTCGAGATCAATGAGCTCGTCGCTGATATCAAAGCTGCAGTCAAGAGGCTCGGAAAGCTCGATATCATCCGGCAAAAAGAACGCCTCGCAGTAAACCGATGCGGCGCGGCTGTCCTTTTCGGTACTGCCGTCAAAGCAGGTGCCGTATTTATCGATAAGCTCTGCATGCTTCGCGTTTATCTTGCCGCTCGTGTCAAGCCAGCCGGACACTCCCGCAAAGCTCAGCGACCTTATCTGATCGTCCGAAAAACCCGCCAGCTCCCCGGCCGCGCAAAGCGGAATTTCAGCATGAGGAAATGCTTCATGCATAAGCTCGCAAATCTCCTCAAAGCCGCCGCTGCAGTTTATGCCGAAAGCAGACGCGCCGAGAGCCTGCAGTGTGATGAGTGATGCGAGATAATCCGTTCCGGTAGGGCTTTTGCCCTCCTCATCAACATCCATTATTACTATTATAGGCAGCGCCGCCACCTTTGCCGCCATAACGGCTGCGCGCATACTGCTGAGTGTAGTATGACCGGCTGCTACCGCAAAATCTGCTCCTGCAGCCTTGAAGGCAGTCATTCTTTCAAGATAAGCGATGTGCTCGTCCTCAAAAGCAACAACAGTAACGCCCTCTGCAGGCTCATTAGGCAGCAGAACGGCTCCTACAGGGTATTTGCCGCCGCTTGCATTCTTAACGCTGCCGATAATGCTATTTGCAATTATTCCGATGTCGTCCCCTATCCCTATTTCATCCATATCACTGAGGATCAGTCGGTCTGTAGGGGCAATAAGTGCATTTGCGCCGTTTCGGGAAGCCTGTGCAAGGACAGGCTCAGACACGTAAACGTCGTCGGACAGCGAGGGCAGCTGGTCATCACCGGTAAGCGTGAGTACCGCTTTCAGCGGTATCGGAATATCCATTATAAATATCTCCTCATTACATTGATTCGGGTGCGTTTATCTTGAACATAGTCAGAACGTTTGAAATAACTGTTTTTGCTGCAAGGCAAAGTGCAAGTCTTGCCTGCATAAGTGATTCATTGTCGTCCTTTACCCTGCATGCATTGTAGAACTTGTGGAAAAGTGCAGCAACATCATAGATGTAACGGGTAATTCGGGAAGGATCATAGTCCTTTGCCGCTGTGACGATCTCCTCACCGTATGCGGAAAGCTTGAGTATAAGCTCAATCTCCTCGGGAGAAGTGAGCAGCGCATAATCGCTGTCGGTACATTTTCTCGGAGTAATACCGTCGGATGCAAGGTTCTTGACTATATTGCAGATACGCGCATGTGCGTACTGTACATAATAAACGGGGTTCTGGGATGATTTCTCGATTGCGAGGTCAAGGTCGAATTCAAAGGGTGTGTTTGCTTCCCTGAGATTGAAGAAGAAGCGTGCTGCATCAATCGGAATCTCGTCAAGAAGGGTAACAAGAGTAATAGCCTTTCCGCTTCTCTTGGAGAGCTTTACGCGCTCGCCGTCCTTTACAAGGAATACCATCTGCATCAGAACAACGTCAAGTCGCGAAGCGTCTACGCCGAGAGCTGTAAGTGCAGCCTTGAGTCTCGGAACATATCCGTGATGGTCGGCACCCAGGACATCAATGGCTATATCATAATTTCTTGTAACAAGCTTATCGTAATGATATGCGATATCCGGCACAACATATGTCGGCAGACCGTTGGAGCGCACAAGAACAAAATCCTTGTCAGCGCCGAATTCGCTTGCCTTGAACCATACTGCGCCGTCCTGCTCATATGTGTGACCCTTTTCAGTCAGCAAACGCACGATTTCCTTTACGGAGCCGTCGTTATGAAGTGTGCTTTCACGGAACCAGCGGTCGTATTTTATGCGGTATTTCATCAGGTCACGTTCAAGTCCTGCTATATTTTTGGGCAGGGCGAAGTTTACAAGAGCGTCCCTTCTCTCCTGGCTGTCAGCTTCAACGTATTTGTCGCCGAATTCCTCGGAAAAAGCCTTTGCATGGTCTATTATATCCTGTCCGTGGTAAGCATCCTCCGGAAGCTCATAGCCCTCCCTGTAAAGCTGCATGTATCTAATTTCAAGAGATGTAGCAAATTTTTCAATCTGATTGCCGGCATCGTTTACATAGAATTCCCTTGCTACATCGTAGCCTGCAGCCTGCAGTACGCTTGCAAGTGAATCACCTATGGCGCCGCCTCTCGCGTTGCCGACATGCATAGGACCGGTGGGGTTAGCAGAAACGAATTCCACCAGTACACGACGTCCTGCGCCGAAATCGGAGCGGCCGTAGTTTTCGCCCTGAGCTGCGATTTCCTTAAGAACAGACGCATAGAAAGACGGATCGTAGAAGAAATTGATAAAACCGGGGCCTGCAATCTCGAAGCGTGAAAGGCCCGTTCCGTCAAGCTCGATGCAGGAGCACAGAGCCTCTGCAATCTTTCTCGGTGCAGCGTGGAAGCTTCTTGCGGATACCATTGCTGCATTCGTCGCCAGATCGCCGTGTGAGCGGTCGGCGGGGGTTTCTATAATGAATGAGGGAATATCCCCTTCGGGCAGCTTGCCCTGCTCTATTGCCTTTTCAAAAGCTTTCCTTACGGCACCTTCAAGCGCCTTTACGGTATTAGTTGCTGCTGACATTACCTTTTGCCTCCTTGATATTGAGTATAAGCTCATTGGAGCTTGCATGCTCCGATTCTATATCTATTGAATATTTCACTTTCAGCTCGCCGCCGTTGTCGTCAAGCTTTGCGCTCACGCTGTCGGTATATACACCGAGAGTCAGTGAGCCGTAGGGAGTGTTGTATTCGCATTTATGACGAACACCCTGCTCGAGAATGAGGTTATGGTTTTCCTCTCCGCCCTTCATAACGGTAACAACGCCTTTTTCGTCGATCTTGACCGTTGTGCGGTAATGCTGTCCGGGGTTCTGCGCATCATATTCCTTGTATGTGATATATCGGCTGCCGTCACGCATTACATATGATGCCGCTGTTTCAAGCGCGATCTTATCCTGCGAGCCGTTGACAGTCTGCATTCCGCAGACCGACAGAATATAATTTTCTTCCATTTTCCCTATCCAACCTTTTATATTTCAATATGTCTTGCATTTTCGCCAACTTCTCGGCCGAGGAATATTTCCGCAGTGCGCCTGAAGCCCTCTACGGTATCGCTTACGAAGTATTCACATTCTCCCACGGTTCCGGACTGACTGAGAAGTCCGCGGCTGCCGAGGATGTTTGCGGCATACAGTGCGGTTTCCTTTCCGGAATCGATAAGCGTTACATCACGTCCGAGATAATTTGAAATAGCCCCTGCTATTATCGGGAAATGCGTGCAGCCGAGAATGAGCGAATCTATTCCGGCAGCCTTCATATCACTGAGATAGCGCTCAACAACGAGCTGGACGATTTTGTCGTCGTCAGCAATGAATCCGTTTTCAACAAGCGGCACAAACAGAGGGCAATCCTGCTGATATACCGTTATTCTTTCGTCGCGGCGCAGTATTTCCTTTTTATATGAGCAGCTTTTTACCGTTGCGGATGTACCGATAATTCCAATTTTTCCGTTTCTGGTTGCATTCACTGCAGCTGCAGCCGTCGGAATCACAACGCCCGTATACGGAACCGGCAGTGTATCATAAAGCTCGGTCGCAACAGAGCTTACAGTACCGCAGGCGGCAATAATGAGCTTGACACCTCTCGAAAGAAGGAAATCCGCATCCTGACGCGCATATCGTCGTATGGTAGCGTCGCTTCTTGTTCCGTACGGAACCCGCGCGGTATCTCCGAAATAGACAATATTTTCCTGCGGAAGAACCTTTATAAGCTCTTTTACAGCCGTAAGTCCTCCGAGCCCCGAATCAAAAACGCCTATCGCCTGCTCAGACATTGCGATCCGCCCTTTCAAACGCCAGACTGATAAGCTCCTCTATAAGCTCGCTGCCTGCCTTGCCACTTTCAGCCATAAGCTTGGGATACATGCTGATTGATGTAAATCCCGGCAGAGTGTTGATCTCGTTAAGCTTTACGCTGCCGTCTTCGGTAACAAAGAAATCAACTCTAGAAAGCCCCTCACAGCCGAGAGCCTTGTATGCCTTTACAGCTGTTTCTTTTACAAGTGCGGTGAGCTTTTCGTCTATTCTTGCAGGAATAAAAAGCTTTGAAGCATTGCTTTTGTATTTTGCGTCATAATCGTAGAATTCCGCAGAGGGAGCGATCTCGCCCAGAACGGAAGCAAAGGGCTGCTCGTTGCCGATGACAGCGCATTCGATTTCCTTGCCGATAATGTTCTCCTCTACAAGTATCCTTGTATCCTCAGCAGCAGCTACTTCAACTGCACGCAGGAATTCACTGCGGTCATGAGCCTTGGTGATACCGACGGAGGAGCCTGCATTCGCCGGTTTTACGAACACGGGGTAGCTCATAGCCTTTTCAACCTTGTCGATGCAGCTCTGAGGATCCTTTTTATAGTCATAAGCAGTAAACCATACAAAGCCTGCCTGATCTATTCCGGCATAATCTAACATTATATTAGTGACGATCTTGTCCATGCATGCAGAGCTTGCGAGTACTCCGCAGCCGACATACGGCAGAGCGGACATTTCAAAAAGTCCCTGTATCGTTCCGTCCTCGCCGTTTTTGCCGTGAAGAACCGGGAAAATAACGTCAAGCTTAATAACTGAGGAATTACCCTGACCGTCAATAACAACCATGCCGTGCACAGAAGGTGCAGGAGCAATAAAAGCTGTCTTGTTATCCGGGTGATTTTCCCACGACCCGTCAGCAATTGCTGCAGTATCACCGCTGTAGAGGAACCAGCGTCCCTTTTTGGTGATGCCGATGGTGTATATCTCGTACTTGTCCTGCGGTATCACGCTGATAATATAGCTTGCAGATACCCTCGAAACCTCATGCTCGCTTGATTTACCGCCGAATATTACGGCTATGCGTTTTTTCTCCATTGATAACACTCCAAATCATCATTATCGTGCTCCTTCCCTGTTACAGAAAGGGGTATGCGCATACTTTACTACAATTAAATATATTAACATATAATATGAATTCGTGCAATTAAAATTTTAAAATAGTCGATAGGAATCTTGAGAAGTTATTAAGACTTTTTTTCAGCTTTTGTGCAAAGTGACAAATATTTGAAATTATTTTTGATAAATACGAAAAAGACTTGATTTTTTCGGAAAATGATGTTATTATCTATACAGATTTGTTACAAGTTTGAAATTATTTAAGTTTCAAACGGGTATCAAAGGTTAAAAAATTGTAATTTTCTCATCAATGTTTGAGTAAGTTTAAAACCACAGCAAAAGAAGGGAGTCTTTTCCTGCATGAAGAAAACAATGAAGAAGATTGTTGCAGCAGCACTTTCGGTTGCTATGTGTGCCGGAATGCTGGCAATCGGCAGCATAACTGCTTCTGCAGAATCAAGCACAGGCGTAGGTCTTGCAGCACATGCTCTTAAGGCTTACAGAGAAAACTGGCAGTATGTATGGGGCGGCACCTCCTACGGTGCGGTAGACTGCTCCGGTCTTATATGGACATACAACGGAGTCGGCGGCATAAGAACAGACATGCTCTCCGCTTCACCCGAATGGGGTTATGTTTCAAACGGTATCCCGAATATCCACGGCCTCGGACTTCGCACACCCGGTCATGTCGGCGTGTACATTGGTTCAGGCATTGCAGTAGATGCAAGAGATGTAGGCATTAACCTTGTATACCACGATGTATACAGCAGAAACTGGACAAACTGGTTCAAGGTTGCAGGCGTTTCCTATCCGTCAAACGGTTGGGTACTCCTCGACGGCAGTTCCTACTACTACGAAAACGGTCAGTACATCACCGATACATCAAGAACTCTTGACGGTGTTACATACTACTTCGACAGCGCAGGCGTTTCCAATATCGCTCCTCCGTCGAGCGCATATCTGGCAACTGACTATTCCTCCTCAAGCGTTGGACAGGCACAGCCTGATCCTGAGCCCGATCCCGAGCCCGAGCCTGAGCCGGAACCCGAGCCTGAGCCGGAGCCCCAGCCCGAACCCGAACCCGAGCCGGAGCCGGAAGCTCAGAACGAGCCGGAGTCTAAGCCTGAATCAGAACCCGAGCAGCCTGCTGCAGAAGAAGTTGAAATCCTCGCTTCCTACGGCGACGAGGACACAGAAACAAGAGACAGAGTAAAGAGAATTCAGAACAGACTCTATCAGCTCGGTTATCTTACCGAAGAGCCCAACGGCTTCTATGGTGAAAATACAGTAAGCGCAGTAATGCTCTTCCAGAACCTCAACGGTTTTGAAGTTACAGGCGCAACTGATGAGAAAACATGGGAATTCATGAAGACAAGCGAAGCAAAGTCCAACTATTCCGACCTCGGAATCGGTGATTTTGACGACGGTGATACAATTCCCGTAACAAAGCTTCAGAATAAGCTTTCCGAACTCAAGTATTACTACGACGATATAACCGGTTTCTACGGTGAGCTTACAGCAAGCGCTGTAAAGCAGTTCCAGACCGACAACGATCTTGAAGCAACAGGCATCGCAGATGAAAAAACTCAGCTCCTCCTGTTCAGCAAGGACGTCAAGGCTAACCCCAATGACGGCACTATCGCTTACGGTCAGAGCGGCGCAAAGGTTTCCGAAATTCAGAAAAGACTTATTGAGCTGCGTTATCTCTCAGGCGTTGTTAATGAAAAATTCGACGACGCTACACTCGAAGCACTTCACCTCTATCAGAAGACCGCAGGTCTTGAAGAGACAGATAAGCTTACAGCAGATCAGGTTGAAGCCCTCAAGGCTGACACCGCACCGAAGTCACCTGATTATGACGTACTGAAGTACGGCTTCAGCGGCGAGGATGTTGCTAAGCTGCAGCACAACCTTTCAACTCTCGGCTACTACGACGGTCAGAATTCCGGAACATTCAGCCGCGCACTTGAGCAGGCTGTAAAGAGCTTCCAGAAGGATCAGGGTCTGAGCCAGACCGGTATTGTTGACGAAAAGACCGCAGAGCTCATCAAGACAGAAGCTCAGCGCGAAACAGCAAAGGTTGCTGACGAGCTTATTCTCAAGACTGCTGACATTACAGACAATGCTCTCGCAAGCATCGACGCTGCAACACCTGTCAGCGAGGTAACAATCAACACACAGAACACAAGCGATCTGCTCAGAACAGGCGTTATTCTCGGTGCAGTTGTAATCTTCGCAATCTTCCTTGCTCTGGTATTCGTAATCGAGCTCAGAAGAAGAAAGCTTGCAGCTGTAGTTGAAAGAGAATCCGACAAGAAGTTCAGAAGAAAGTTCTGATAAAAAAACACGGGGAAGCGAAAAGCTTCCCCGTTTTATTTATGTCTGAATATAAAAAAGCAAGAAAAAATAAGCGCACCCCCCATGATACGCTCCCTCGTTTTCACTATATGCCGGCTGCCACTCCATGTACCCGGCTTTATAAGCCATTCGGCAGTGTAATTCACTGTCTATATTATAAAACCATTCGGATTTTTAATTAATATATAAATCTTTGCGAAAAAGTAAACAAATTGTTAATTGGAATAAAATGAGCCTACTCAACCTGCAAGCCTTTGAAAAGGCTTGGGCGAAACCTTATCGCTTTGACACTTAATCACGACAAAAATACGAGTCTTATTTATTCAGAGCGATCGACTGTACTAAAAAAGCAGCGGCACTCCGCCTTTTTTTCGCCAAGCTTATTAATATGCTTGAATAATGCGTCGGATTATGGTACAATAAGAGGGAATAACCGGAGCTGACACCCCTTGCTCCGGAATATGAAAAATGAAAGAGGTAATCCCCATGTATAATGATTTAATGGACAGCATAGGATTTGTCGGCCAGTACGACAGCGCTATATCCGCCGCTATGGCAGATGAGCTGAAAAGACAGCAGATGAATCTTGAGCTTATCGCTTCTGAAAACATTGTTTCCCCTGCAGTGATGGCTGCAATGGGCTCTGTTCTGACTAACAAATACGCAGAAGGCTATCCCGGAAAGAGATATTACGGCGGCTGCCAGTATGTTGACGTTGTTGAGCAGATCGCTATTGACCGCGCATGCGAGCTCTTCGGCGCTAAGTTTGCCAACGTTCAGCCTCATTCAGGCGCACAGGCAAACACTGCTGTTTACTTCTCAATTCTTCAGCCCGGCGATACCGTTATGGGTATGACACTTTCCGAAGGCGGTCACCTGACCCACGGTTCACCCGTTAATATCTCCGGTAAGTACTATAACTTCGTATCCTACGGCGTTGACCCGGTAACACACCGCATCGACTACGATAAGGTATACGAAACAGCTATGCAGGTTAAGCCGAAGCTCATCGTTTGCGGCGCTTCTGCATATCCGAGAATAATCGACTTCCCCCGTTTCCGTGAGATTGCTGACGCATGCGGTGCATACCTCATGGTAGATATGGCACATATCGCAGGACTTGTTGCTGCAGGTGTTCACCCCAGCCCTGTTCCTTATGCTCATTTTACAACAACCACCACTCACAAGACCCTCAGAGGTCCCCGCGGCGGTCTTATCCTCACAAATGACGAAGACCTTGCAAAGGGTATAAATAAGGCTGTATTTCCCGGCACACAGGGTGGTCCGCTTATGCACGTCATCGCTGCTAAAGCTGTATGCTTCGGCGAGGCTCTGAAGCCTGAATTCAAGGCATACGGTGAAAACATCGTAAAGAATGCTCGGGCTCTTGCAGACGGTCTTACCTCACGCGGAAACAAGCTTGTTTCCGGCGGCACAGACAACCACGTAATGCTGCTTGATTTGACCGACAGCGAAGTAACCGGCAAGGAGCTGGAGCACCGTCTTGATGAGGTTCGCATTACAGCAAACAAGAACACAGTTCCGAACGAAAAGCGCAGCCCGTTTGTAACAAGCGGCGTTCGTCTTGGCACTGCAGCCGTTACCACAAGATGTCTCGGTGTTGCAGAAATGGACAAGATCGCTGAATTCATAACACTTGCACTGAATGATTTCGATGCAAAGGCAGACGAAATCCGCGCAGGCGTTGAGGATATCTGCGAGAGATTCCCGCTTTACTGATAATTATTACAAATAAAAAGCGTCGATGAATTCGCATAATGATTCATCGACGTTATTTTTTTATTTAAAACTATAGATTCAAGAATAATTATAATACAACCATTTTAATATGCCGCGTGAGTCAGCACAACAATGATTCAGTTCGTCAGAAGCACCAGCCTTTTATAGCCTATTCCCAGAATATCGCCGCTTTTTAGTGCCATTTTTCCTGTTATTTTAACTCCGTTAACATATGTGCCGTTCTTGGAGTTGAGGTCCTCGATAAACACTATCCCGTTATTGGAAAACAGACTGCAGTGATATCGGGAAACCGTATTGTCAGCAAGCTTTATATCTGCACTGCCGGAAGCTGAACCTATGGTTACGGGACGCAGCAGGGATATCACACCGTAATCCGCCCTGCTTTCCTGCTCGACAAGGCGCACGAGAACATCGGACGATCCTGCAGCTATGATCGTCCGCATATTTTCGCTGTTCATAAGCCCTGCTCCTTCACTTGTGTAAACGCCGTTTTCAACGTTTGCGCCGCCGTTAATGCTCATATTGTCCCTGTAATATTCAAATTTATTATTTGAATAATATTTCAGCAGGACAATCACAAAAACAACCACTATCACAAGCAGAAGCAGTACCATTCCTATGAGAAAATATACTATTTCCATATCGTTCGCACTTTCCGCGTATTATATTAATCTCAGAGCGGCTTGCTGTCAGACAGGGTACCGAGGAATTCACCGTATTCCGTCATTTTCAGCATCAAAGTATACATTCTGCTGCTGATTTCGTCATACATAGCATAGAACCTTGCCGCTGATTCGTCATTCCATTGTCGGTTGAGCCCTGCCATACATTCGTCAGTACTGCTCCTGAGCCTTGCAAGCTCATCGGAGCAGCTGTTCACCTGCTCAATACAGCGCGCTATACCTTCACGTTCACCATTCATAATAGCACCTCAAAGCAAATCACTTGGCAGAGCGTCTACCTGATCCGTACTATGCGTATCAGCTGCCCTGTATGAATCCGAAATATCCTTCAGCTTGCTGCTGTACGACAAAAGCATAGGAACAAGCTGCTCAATATTATTGCAACACTGCGCAGCTGCAGCACCGAAGCTATCGGCTGATTTGCCTCTCCAATAGCCTTGCATTGAACCGAAAATACCCTCTATCTGTTCGAGCTCTCTGCCGAGAATGTCCGCGCTGCCATTTATCACACCGGCTGCGTCGTCAAGTCGTTCGGTAACGGCACTCTGATCCTCATATTCTGTTACCAAAACCATCACCCCCGCATTGCAAGCTCATTTACAGCTTCAGAAGTACGCCTGGACGCAGCACGATAGCTGCTTTCGGCATATTTCATCTTCATCAGAAGCTGTTTCAGCTCTGTGATAACATCCGACAGCTTTTCTCTGTCCTGCTGCCATGCGCTGTAATATTTTGCGGCAGCATTACCCTTCCATGAAGCCCTGAGCATGCCAAGCTCGGCGTCAAGATTCCTGCTGACGCCCTCAAGCACCTCAATACTGCCCTCTATTTTGCCGATATCGGCTGCAAGCATGTCGCAATCCATTTCAATTCTGTTCATAAACACCTCTGAAAAGCTGCTATCACGCAGGGCAGCAGCCGGGCTGACACCTGCTTATCTTGATTCGTACTTAACCGGCCAGAGATTACGGTCACCAACCGTAGTGTCAAAGTATACAAACAGCGTTTCGTTCTCCTTAACCTCTACGTTACAGTTATTTTGGCTGTTGTATGTAACTCCGTCGTCTAGTTCGCCCCAGCTATCCGTCCATTCTCCGTTTACGCGCACCTTGAACTGATATGACATTGCAGGAAGACCGCTGATTACAACTGTAAAGATTCCGTCGCCGTCCTCATCCGTCAGGGGAATATCAGTCGTCCATTCCTTGCACTGCGGGAATGTCCCGGTAATGCCGTATGAAACTGCTGTCTGTACCTGAATATCCAGATTACAGTTTCTGAGGGATGTGCAGCCGGAAAATGCATTCTGCGGAACCTCGCTTTTATTGACTCCGTCCGGAAAAATTGCTGTTTCCAGCGAAGAACAACCGGCAAACGCATAGTCCCCGACAGAGGTCAGTGTTGACGGTATAGTCACAACCTTAAGGCTCTTGCAGTATTTGCATACACCCTCTGAAAGCGCAGTAAGACCCTCGGGGAAGGTAAGCTCCTCGAGAGATTCACAGGATACAAATGCGTATTTACCGATTTCGGTAACGCCCTGCGGTATTGTCAGCTTTTTCAGAGAGACCATATCCGACAGAAGATATTCCTTGATCTCGCGCACCGGATATCCTCCGATAGTAGCAGGTATATTTACCTCCGTTGCACTCAGATCTCCGGCATAGTATACTATCATAGCATACCCGTCTTTCACTACGTAGCCGAAGTCATTTTCGATAATGACCTTATTGGCATCACTCTTTTCAGAGTCCGAAACTTCGGGCCCGGACGCGGGACCGTTTAAGTTGCTCTGTGTCAAAAGACTGCAACCGGAGGTGCACACTTCGGCAAGCAGCGCTGCTGCAAGCAAGACAGACAGCCTTCTGATTGATTTTTTCATAGTACTACCTGACCTTTACATGTAAAATGTCGACAGAAAAAGTTCTGCATAAAGTAAAAACGAATTTTCACTTTGACAATAATACTATTCGAAATCTCCCTCTAGCAGCTCCGGAATATCCGTCAGGTCGTTGACAACCGGAAAAACCTGTCTGGGGGCGAATTCTGCGCCGGACATGTGCTCACATACCGCGTCCTCGGTACTTTTGTATATTTCCGAGATCTGACACAATATCAACTTAACAGCTCTGAGCTGTTCACTGCAAAGTGAAAGCTCACGCGTAAGCTCCGTGTATCTGTCGTCGGACTGCTCGGAGTGGATATACATATCGAGTTCTGATTTTGTTTTCTCAAGATTATGAAGCATTTCGGTCAGATCATCGCTTTTTCTGCCGATGTACTCCCCTGTTTCATAAAGCAGCTCAAAATCTATATTCATTTTACTCCTGCCCTTTGCGGTATTATTGTCAAAATGAAAATTTCCGCCTTCCAACCTGCCGGGCTTCTGTCCCGGACTGACGGCTGACGCCGTGGGGTTAAAGCAGTCCGTACAGAATCTGCAGGTCGGAAAGCTTAGTAACGGGTAAGTGTGTGTCCTTCCCGGTACTGACAAATCAGGAAATAATATCCGTTCTGAGAGCCTGTGCCTGCTCGAGGTTAGCACTTTCAGCCTGGTTATACTCCTCTACGATCCTCTGCAGGTCGCTGACATGCTCCTGGATCATTGCATTCATCTTCTGAATGCTCGGCTCGAGGGAAGTCAGTTTGCTGATGAATGTCTGGGTAGATTCACTGGAGCATGAGGAAAGCTGTGTGGAAATGTTCACCATTTCCTGTGTAAGATTGCTTATTGCTGCGCCTGTACCTGAAAATTCGCTCGCTGTATTTAAAAGCTGTTCTGTAGAAACCTTGAATTCAACCTGTGCCATAATCGTCATCCTTTCTCTCAGTGATATGTTCTTTCCGTGGCAACTTCAACGTTCCTTGCCTCGGCCTGTTCAAATCTTGCTGCGATCTGCATAAGAGCTACAATGTACTCGTTAATGGTCTTATAGAAATTGTCCATCTGAGCCACATCACTCGAAAATGCATTGTGGAAGGTTGCCCTTGCCTCGCCGTCCCAGCTGGAATTAAGTGTAGCCTCAATATTCTTGAGCTCGTTAACCTGACTCTGGAACTGTACGTTGAGATCATTCAGATGATCTGCCTGTGCTCTGATCTGTGCGGAATTGATTAACATTTCTGCCATAATAAAACGCCTCCTGATTATTTATGTCGTTTTGTTTTCTTTCGTATTGCCTTACGACTGTATTTATTATAAAACATTCTGAAAAAAAATGTGTACTTTCTGACAAACGGCACGTTTTTTGGTATCAACGACCACCCTTATTTTTTCAGATAATTATCAGCCTTTCGCTGTTCATTATTCCGTTTTCCGCGCAGGACAGCTCATCCTTCAGGATGCTCATTCTGTCTGTGCTTACAAGCATAAGTCCGCTCATATTCTCTACCGGGGGATACTGTTCCTTCTGGCAGATCATAACGCAGATTTCCTCCTTCAGGTCGCTGACCGACGCATTTTCATCTATTCTGAAATCATATTTTTTTCCGATAATCGGTGCAAAAACCTCTATTACTATCATAGGCTCATCTCCAAAAGCGTTGATAACAGCTCCCTGAGCTTTTCCTTAGTGTACGGATACTGTTCGGTATATCCGTCCTTCCTTGTAATCAGCACATTTCCGAGGGCGCGCTGGGCAAGTATTATATCTGCGCTGATACCAAGTGTGGTATTCTTTCTTTCCATCCAGACGGTAATCTCATTATCGCCGCAGAGCATACCATCTGACAGCAGCTCTGACAGTTCCTGAGCAGTATACTGCGGCAGACGATGCTGCAGTCCGTCCTTTTCAGGAGGGAGCGCTCCGTCAGAAAGCATAAGCTCCCAAAGTCCTGATTCATCCGTCAGAGTAAGTCTTGTCTTTCCGCAGAAAAGTGAACAAACAAGCATCTTCCCTTCCGACAGATAACAGCAAAGCTCTGATCTACTATCATCAACAAAGCGTATGCACAAAAGCTGACCACACTCACACATCATTGTAATCATCGCCCTGAACGGCTCATTCAGTCTGAAATGCTCCTGTGTGTTTTCGTAAACACCTCGGTTAACAAGGCTGCTGAGAATATTGACAGCCTCATCGGCACCGAATGCTGTTTCTCCGAAATCAAATCCCGTCAGTGTACGATAACCCATGGAGGACGCCATAAATGCGATTTCTTCGCTGTCAAAAAGGTATGTGACGCACTCAGTACTCATATGACTGCCTCCCTTACTGCGTTTTTGTATGTTCTCGAAAGCGGCAGCATACAGCCGTTTGCAAGCTTTATCGTATTGCTGGAAAATTTCACCGAGGAAATCTTTTTGACCGACACAATAAAGCTTCTGTGGCACCGTACAAAATCTTCAGGAAGCTGTCCCTCGAGGGTGTCCAGCGTGCCGTAGAAATTCAGCTCCTCAAATTCAGTACCGATCACTATCTTCTTTTCTCTTGCCTCAAAATAGAAAATACTGCTGTATGGTATTATCTGTCTTCCGTCACGGTTCTCAAAAAGGAAGCTGTCGTCATCATTATCCTGACGATCGCGCATGTAGACCTCATAGACCTCACGGAGGGTAGTGCAGACCCTTTCCTGACGCAGTGGCCGCATCAGAAGTGAGCTTGCAAGAATAGACGGGCGAATATATGTAAGCGGCGAAACGCTTTCGTCTGTTATTAATACGACTGCACAGGAGCGGAACTTTTTTCTGACAAGCTCCGCTGTAACAATGCCGCCGTTTCCGGTCACATCTATGCAGGCAATATCTATATTGATTGCTGTATTGATTGCTTTGTCTGCCTCAGTCCCGGTCCTGACTGAAAAGAATGACCATTCGTCATTTCCGGAGTCTGCGGCTATGCTGCGATATTGATTCGTAATATTCTTTAATTCAGCTTCAAAACTGCTGAATATAAGAACCGAAATCAAAGCTCGTCCCTCCTCACAAGAGGAAGCACAGCCTTCAGTGCAAGTGTTTCATCCTCATCAGAAACAACAAGCACATTGCCCTTTTTCAGCGGTTTTGCAGTTTCACTGAATGGAATATTCCTGAATGCGAAAAGCCGCTGTGAATTTACGGACGCTCCCATCAGCATACCCTTTTTAACGCTGACAAACGGCTGATACAGCTTCAGGGCGGAAATAAGTCCGTAGTCTTCGACATTCATGCAGCCGAAGAAATATATATTATGCAGCTTACCCTTGGAAATAAGGTTTCCGAGAGCACCGGACATATCTCCTATTCCGCCTGAGGGCTTCTGTGCGCTTTCGAAGAAATCCTTCAGGTCGTCAATAAAGATGAATACCGGCTTTTCCTTTGACATTACGTCGTAAACCTCTTCATCGGTCAGTCCGTCCGCAATGCATTTCTTCTTAATGCCGTTTCTGCGAACAAACTCCGGTATCAGGCTTTCGCTTACATAGGAATAAAGTTCCGAATCTTCGCTGATATATGTCGCATTGTATTTTTCTGCAGTACGCTGCAGAATAGAAGTCTTCTTTTCGTATATTACGATATTCCCCTGTTTCATACCTGCTGCGTACATAAGCAGCCGCAGCATATTCGTCTTGCCGGACTGCCTCTTTCCGAGGATGGTGTAGCAGTAGGTATAGCGCAGGTCCACGCTGAGAACAGATGCATCGTCAACAAAATATCCGAACGGAAGAAGGTGTCCTTCCTTCGAAAGGGCATTGTATTCGTCAAGAGCTTTCAGGTCACTGAGTACCGGTTCGTCCGGAATAAAGGGTATCTTTGCAGCAGTGCTGCCCTTCCATGCCCTTGCCATCGCCTCTCCGACCGATTTCAGCTTATCGGCAGCCTCATAGTCGTCCTTTGCATCCACTGCAACCGCAGTCTGGAATTCAAGCAGCCTGCCGCTGACAAGAACAAGTCCTCTTCCCTTTTTCTCGCTGTCCGGCAGGACAGTAGGACGAATACTGCGGAAAACCTCAGCGTATTTATATTTGTCGCCCATATCAAGCGCAATTACGGTCTTCATGTTTTCAGCTATCCTGGTCGGGATCTCACTGATGCCGAAGCCTGCGGACGAAGCAACAAGGTGTATACCATAGCTCAGACCCTCTCTTGAAAGACGGATAAGAGCCTCCTCATACTTGCCTGCGGTCTTGTCCTTGAAATTGGCATAGTTATCTATTACAACGAGAATCATGGGGATCTTTTCACCCGTTGACCTCACGTACTGTGAATAGTTACCGCCGCCGAAAAGCTTCTTTCTCTGCTCAGTAATCTTTGTCAGCAGATTGAAGAATTTATCTATCTTATCCGGGAAAGCAGAGCTGAGTACTCCGCCGACATGCGGAAAGCCCTCAAAGCATGAAAGCATATTGCTGCTGAAATCCAGAAAATAGAAATTCAGTCTTTCGGGGTCATATCTGTTCATAAGTGAATAGCACAGCGTCTGCAGGAATGTGCTCTTTCCGCTTGTGACACTGCCGCAAAGTGCGATATGTCCAGCATCTCCGATTTCCACGGACGCAGGAAGCTGCGCCTGATTTTCCGGATCGTCATACAGTCCGAATGCTGTTTCAGCAGTGGAAAGATCGTCATCGTCCTTCCAGCCTGTACCGTCAAAGCCCTCATCAGCAGGGCTTATATCACTAAGCAGCAGCTTCTGCGGAAGCACCGGCAGCCAAAGACTGTTCTGGCGCTTATAGCCGTTTTTCTTTGCAACCTCCGCAATATAGCCGACAACTGCTTCGAGCTGCGTTTTTTCCTTCAGCTCGGGCATACGGATATTTCTTTCTCTTGATATTCTGATTATTTCTGCCGCTGTCTTTTCGTTGTTTTCGCCGAGTGTCTTGTTACCCGGAGGAATAAGCCTGAGGAAGCTGACAAGACAGCTTATATCAACATCGCTTCCCTCAAAATTATATCCCTGATCGCGCAGTATCTGTGCGGCAGCCTTTGCGGTTTCCTCTGCTCTGGCTCCGTTATTTTTTGCGCTGATAATATCATAGAAGCTCTTTGCTCCGAAAAGGTCATTTGCCGCCTTACCGAGTGCATATGCAACAGAGGTGAACCACTTCAACTTGTCCTTTTCCATACGCTTGAGCTTTGTATAATTGCCCACAACGGCTGTTTTGCCGGTTGAGGTTATCATCGTCGCGATAGAGGTTTTGCCCGAATTTTCCGGATCATAGACCGCACCGCTCCAGCCGGACTGGAAAAGCTCATACAGCTCGTCATTGCCGACCTGCAGGTAACACCTGCCCGCCTGAGTAATATAAGCGGCGTCGGGCTTGTGCAGCATTTCATTGCTGTCCTTTCTGTCCTGCACGCGCAGACAGAGCTTGAATTTGGAATTCGACCAGATATTGTCGCTTACCGTACCGCTTGGCTTCTGAGTTGCAAGTATAAGGTGAACGCCGAGGCTTCTGCCTATCTGGGCAACGCTAATAAGCTCGTTGATATATTCCTCTGAGCCCTCGCGCTTCATTTCGGCAAATTCATCGATAACTATTACAAGATGCGGTATTGCGACCTTTGCCTCGCCGTTTTTATAAAGTCTTGTATATGCGTCTATATTATTGACGCCGTATTCGTTGAACAGTGTCTGGCGGCGGTTGTTTTCACTTTTGATTGAAATCATCGCACGCCTTATCTGGTTGCCCGCAAGGTTGGATATACTGCCGATAAGATGCGGCAGATCAAGAAAGAGGTTAGCCATGCCGCCGCCCTTGAAGTCGATAAGGAAGAAGGATACATCCTCCGGGCTGAAATTCGTCGCAAGGGACAGTATATACGTCTGAAGAATTTCACTTTTACCGGAGCCCGTAGTTCCTGCCACAAGGCCGTGAGGTCCATGGTATTTTTCGTAAATATCAAGGCAGCAGTCTCCGCCGCCGGCCTTTTTACCTATAACGGCGCGCATGTTATTGTATGTACGGTTCCTGCACCAGGAATCGACCAGATTCAGCTGATCGAGCGAGCTGATGCCCAGCATTTCAAAGAAATCGAGCTGGGAAGGTATATTGGAATCGTTTTCCACCTCATTGATGCGGATATTTGACAGTCTTTTTGCCATTACGCCGAGCCGCGGAAGCTCAACAGTATCGAAATTGATAGTCTGAACCTCGCCGTCAGTGGAAAGGGTATTGTAAATACCGGAAAAGTCCTTTGTCTTTTCAATTATTATATTACAGCTGTTAGGCAACTGCTCGCGATGAGTACATACAAATATGGTAGTAAGACCCAGACGCTCTGACGGGTGCATGACATATTTTGAAATAAGCTCATTTTCAAGCAGGCGGACATCTGTTACTATCAGGACAATATGTGGCTTTACTATCTCCGGGACATCTGCGCTTTCGGCACGATGGCGGATGATATCCGTAAGCTCATACAGCATTTCGCTGCTGTCTGCTGCTCCGACCGCAAAAAAGCGAAGCTGGTCATTGTTTGTCCAGTTATGCGGCAGGAATTTAATATAATTCCATCTGCCGTATCCTTCAGCAGAATTCTCTGTTCCGCAGAAGGCAAGCTTAACGTCCGTATAGCTATTATTTGCTGCTATCTGGGTTACCATTGCATCCACTATGGAATAGGTATCCCTTGGTTCTCCGACAATGCCTATAAGCCTGTTTGTTTTCAGGTCAACTCCGACAGGAACATTTTTCAGCATGCGGAACTGCTCATAAATAAATCTCGGTTTATCCTTGAGCTGATCCTGTACAAGAGTGAATTTATTGTCAGGTATTTCTATTTTTACCTGAAACGGCATATCACCCAGCCCAAGGCGGATAAACAGGAAATCCTTGTGAAAGAAGTTTCTGCTCCAGAGCGCCGGTGTGGTCCTGTCGTACATTACGCACTGCTGTGCCGACGGATACATCGTATGCATCGCCAGCTCGTTTTCCGAATACTGCTTTTTAAGCTTTTCGGATATTTCTATCAGGTACTTTCCGTATGCTTCATACCTGTTGTTTTCGTTTTCAAATTCCTCGCGCCTTGTATGGCGAAGGTTCAGCACTGCCCATACTGAGCCGAGCACAGCAGAACCGACGGCTGTTATAATACCCGTGAACATAAACGCTCCCGAGCCTGTGCCGTGATACATTGTGCTGAAAACAGAAAGACCCGTTCCGAGCATCATCGGAATAGCCATAGTAAACGACGGACCAATCACATTGAAAAGCGGTTTTTTCTTGCTGAACTGGGGCGCAGGCGGAGGTTCTATTCTGAGAGCGCCCTTATGGATATCGGGAAGCATTCTCGGTGCACGGTTAAAAAACTCCGCTTTAGACTGTATATGTCTGCCCTTTTCGGGCTTCTTTTTTACTTCAAGCCTATATATTCCCAGAACATCGGAAATACTGACCTTGCCGAAGCCCGTGCCGACGCAAAGGATATTGCCGAGGACGACAAGGTTCAGTCCGAAAATATTCACCGTATCACCATATTGCAGGCTATAGGTGCCGCTTATTCTTTTATGATTTACATACACGCCGTTGCGGCTGGAATCCGTCACGGTGACGCTGCCGCCGTGAAACGTGATGCTGCAATGAACGGATGAAACAAGATTTGTGATATTGTATCTTATCAGATTGGATTCATCACTTCCGACCGTCACTGTTATCTTGTCCGTTATACAGAACTTTTCAAAAACAGTGAAGCTGATCCTTGAATCTATTACCAGTGCTGAGAGATTCTCTCCGCGCGGAGTATGAATGTCAACGATCATTTCATCAGAAAGCTCAGGATCCTTAACGGAAGCACCGTTAAGCAGGAGAGAATACTTCTCATCGGAATTCATCACCCATTTCCCGGCACTGTTCGTCAGACGTATTTCTATATCCTCAACCAAAGCGAAAAGCTGTCTGTCCAAGATAATGGAATAATCAAGGTTTTCTGAATTAGGCAGAACGAATTCACTGAATGCCTGATCCTTGAAAATCATAATTAGCATAAGCTTTTCCCCGTTTCGTATTAGTTTTGCAATTCAACGTCAGAAGTTACATAACCCTTCCGTCAAAATGAAACAGTGTTACCCTGAATACTGTGCTGCCGACAATTATCTTATCTCCGCTTAGCACCTCATAAACACACGAATGAACGTTCACCCTGCTGAGTCCCCTTTTCAGCTCTGTTCCGTTTGCCGAGCTGTCGCTAAGGTAAACCCTGTCGTGATCAAGAAACAGCATGCAGTGCATTCCGGAAACAGTACTTTCATTCAGCAGAATATTACAGTTGCCTTTTCTTCCGAAGCTCACCCCGTCACCCACGTCAAACACATATCCTTTTTTTTGCTTTGACGATATGTTTTTGATATACGCCATCATTCTTACATCGTATATTGACGATGTATCGCCGACATGAAAGTTGGGATTTTTCAGGGACTGCCGCAGATATTTTTCCTTAACAATATTTGCGGCAGCCTGATAACACCTGATTTTTTCTTCTTTCCTGACATAATACAGGACAACCGATGTGATAGTTCCGGCAACTGCAGCAATGATGAAAACTATGATTACAATTCCCGTCAAGTCCATCAGATCACCTGCCGTTATCAGTCATAATTACCATTGATGTTCTTTATTGCACCATTTTCGATCTCAAATACATTCCAGTTCTCAGGATCAACGTTTGCAGGAGGCGTAATTGTGTAGGTACGTCCGTCTGTATATACTTTTACAACCGCACCTGAGGAGCCGATTGAACCGTCAGATGAGAATCTGTTGACATAGTACTTGTAGGAACCGTTGATATCATTGATAGTTATAGTTTCGCAGCCATTGCCGTTAGTATTGTCCACATCAAGTTTTGCAGCGCCGTCGGGGGCTATCATATCGCTCCAGAATACGTGAATATTCTTATTCTGTGAGGTTGTTCCTTCAAGATGACCGTCAAGATCTCTCGGAACGCTGCCCCATGTCAGTACAACGCGGATTGTACCGCTTGCAACAAGGGGAGATACTACGATATCCTTCTTGTTGTCGTCACTGCTGGAAACGTGGATATTAAAGTAGTCGTAGATAAAGCCTGTAGGTCTTACCTCGAGGGTATAATCACCTGCGGGGAGCTTGAACATGAACTCACCTGTATTGGTGGTTGTTGTATCAATAACTTCGCCGGTCTTGTTGTTTTCGCCAGGTCTTACCCTGATCTCGGTAGATGCGGTAACTGTCTGGTAGTTAGTTGCATTCTTGATAGTTCCGACAAATGTAAAGGTTGAGGCAGCACTCGGTGTCTGCGGCGGATAGATTTCATTCCATACTGCAACGCCTGCAACATTACCTGCTTCATCACTTTCGAAGAATACTACACAGCCCCTATAATTGAACTGGTCAATAAACTTGAGGTTGGTTTCATGCTTCTTTACTACTGCATCGGTTACACCCGGAACTCTTCTGAGAGTGTCAAGGCTGAAGCCGCTTTCTGCACCTGAGCAGATCTTGTCAAGTCCGAGGCTGACAATCTTATAGGGAGTTGCTTCGTCCAGCGGCTCACCGCTTGAACGGACAACTGCCTTATCATAATAGAAAGCTATATCGAGGTTAATGTAGCTTACGATAATTTCGCCCTCATTAGTGGTGTCAGAACCCTTGAAACCGTATTTTTCGGAATACTGTTTATGTGTATAGGATGAGAACATATCGAAAAGCGTATCATTCAGGATAAGACTGGTATCAAGAGTCTTTCCTCCGCTTTCCTGACTATCCGGCAGTGAGCCCATGGATACCACTCCGTCGCCGGAGCCGCCCGAACCGCGATATTCATCAAGTTTTGCACGGATACGATCCGACTTTGTCTTTGCATATCCGTCTTCAAGAACACGGATAGCGTCGTCAACTCTGCCGCTCTTGTAGTAAGCCTCAGCAAGTCCGAGATAAGCGTCCTCATTGCTGTCGTCGAGCTTTATTGCATCCTCAAAGTAGGATATCGCATTGCTGTAATCGCCATCATCAAGATACTTCTGAGCAACAGCCAGCCTCTCGGTAAAAACCGATCTGTCGCCGCCGTTAAAGGTTACAATAGCGATAAGTACCGCCATTAAACCAAGCAGCACCACAATAATGGGCACCATAATAAAGATTACTTTCTTGTTCATACTATGCTCCTCCGTTTTGGTCAATATTTTTTCCAGGTTTCCTTGAACGCCTTTATCCAGCGTCTCATAAATACCTGAAATAATGCAAACAGTATTACATCGGCGGCAATAATTCCTATCCCGATGTAAATAAATTCTTCTCCGCTCACGGAGAACACCCCCTTATTCCTTGATCCGAGGTTTTAACCATACATTGAACGCAGCCGGTCAAGCTCTTCTATTTCAGTCTGTACAAGCTCTTCCCTGCTGTACTGAGAGGCTCTTGCAGCATTATCTATAATGCCGTCACGGTCACCCATTGCTTCGCACGTAAGGGCAATATTCAGATACAGCTTGCAGCTGTCGCCGAATTTTGAAATACCGTCGCGAAGCACCCTGAGGCTCAGGTCATATTTACCGCATGCACGGTACGCCCAGCCGAGAGTAACTATATCGTTATAGGTCGGCACATATTTTTTATATACAATATTGAGCGCATCGGATGCAAGCTCAAAATTTCTGGTATACATTGCATCCGTGCTGCGGTAATTCTTGTTACACTTTATATAGGCATTTGCAAGGCTGCGCAGAGTTTTCGGGGATTCGGAAAGCTCACTGGCCTTTTTATAGCAATCTGCACTTTGAGGATAGTCCTTGCAGATATCATAGATATCGCCAAGAAGAACATAGCATTTTGCCGCCTTGCTGCTGTCAACTGAGGAATCAATACACTGTCTGGCGCTTTGCGCTGCGTCGTTATACTCTCCTTTTGCAAAAGAGATCTGTGCATCGGCAAGCTGCAGTGCCGTGCTCTCCACTCCTGCTGCTCTTGCTTCTTCAATTATTTTCAGCGCTGTTGACAGATTATCCGTTTTGGCAAGGGAGATAACGTAATCCACATACAGATCAGATGGAGAATTGAGTTTATCAACAAGCTTATAAGCCTCTGAAAAATAGTATACTGCGCCCTCATAATCGTCACGGTTGTAAGCACTGTTACCCAGAAGGTACAGAAGCTCCGCCATTTCCTCATCGGTTATCATTCCGGCATAATCAGAATTATTCAGGAACTGCGTTCCCAGCTTTATAGCCGATTCATAATCGCCTTGCTTATATTCATCCTTGACAGCTTCAAAGCTTGCTGCATAGTCATCGTACTTCATCTGCGTACTGCCAAGCATGATCATGCGTACACCTGCGATAAGTCCGACTGCAAAGATAATTGCACCGATAGTCTGGAAGGCTATATATTTTTTATATCTGGAATCGCTTCTTTTGATATTATCAAGAGCCCTTAGCACCTCATCCGCAGTAGCAAAACGCGAATACAGGTCGGGACATCTCATTTTATCCACTATCTCAGCCAGTGCCTCAGAATACTGCAGACCGGTATATGATGTCAGTAAAGGCATGTCCAACCATTCGACATTAGGTGTAACGCCTGTCATAAGGTAATAAAATGTCGCCCCGAGGCTATAGATATCACTTCTGCCGTCGATAGCATAGTTTTCTATCCCAGGATAGCCCGACATATACATATTGAACCACGAATACTGCTCCGGAGATGCATATTCCTTTGTCAGACCCTGACCACCGGCAATATTGAAGTCTATCAGGCAGACATTTCCGTTCTCGTCTATAAGGATATTATCCGGCTTAATATCACTATGGATAATCGGCGGATTCTGTGAATGAAGATAGCTCAGCACCGAGCAAAGCTGTCTGAGCCATTTTATAAGCTCCTGCTCCGTAAAGCGGGTACCGCTTTCCATATAGGCCTTCAGATCATAACCGCTGATATAGTCCATGACCGTATAGATATCGCCGTCGCTTTCGATATAGTCATAAACATTCGGCAGGTACGCATGCCGCAGCTGCTTCAGCGTATCAACCTCTATTCTGAAGCGGCTGTATGACATCTTATCTACCTTTATTTTTTTAAGAACAACGTATTTCTGCAGACGGACATGATAGGCTCTGTAAACTACACCCAATGCACCGCTTCCGATCTCGGAATCGATCATATAAGTTTCATTGATCATATCCCCGGTTGTGAGCATAGTAACACCCCTGACATATTCCGTAATCCATAAACCCGGATTATTCTTTTACCGGATATCATTTTAATAAAACCTGCTGCCCGGGCAGGGCTTATTAAAATAACATTCGATCAGCTTATGACAAGGAACATATCTTCATCTGAAAATATGTTCCCTGTCGGCTGATTAAAGTTTAATTAGCTCTGGTTCTTCTTCTTTTTCTTTCTGCTTGCAACAACTATAATGATAATTATTGCTGCGATAAGGAGAAGGAAGCCGATGATCGTAAGTACAACCGCTACTGTGTTATCGAGGAACATCTGGAGTTCACTCGCTCTGAGCGTGAAGTTTTCGATCTTTGCTGTTCCGACATTTCCTGCCTTGTCGGTAACTGTTACAACGATATCTGACGGATTACCGTCGCCGGTAAGATCAATAGTAATAACATAACCGGATTCAGTCTTTTTGATCTGATCTTCCTTTACGTCGTAGGTCTTGCCGCCAACTGTAACTGTGATCTTGTTATCACCGATCTTATCCGAGAAGTTGGAATCCTGAAGTGTGATAGTCAGTGTCTTGGTTGATTCTCTGTAAGGCTTGTTGTCCTCAATACCGGAGATTGAAACCATGGGTGGCTGCTTATCAACTACGAAGGATACAACCAGCTTCGGAAGACGCTTTTCGTTAGTGGTATCAATATCGTTATTGCTGTTTGTTGTGCTAAGCTTGTTGTCCTTGGACTTGAGCATTACCTCATAGTTACCTTCCTCAGCAAATACTCCCTTACTGATCGTATAAACTGCCTTGTACCAAGTCTCAGCATTACCGCTGATCTCTACACTGTATTCACTGCCCTCGGTAAGGGTCTTTGTAGAACCACCGGCTGTTACGATTATCTCGTCCTTGATTATCGGGTCAGCATTGAATTCCATTATTACAACATCCTGCTCATCCTTTATGCACTTGTTGTTGATTTTAATGGTTTCGTCGCTGAGCAGGTAGGTTGAACCGAAGCGGTTTACTGAGAAGCGGACAGTTTCGGGATGCAGATTACCTGCCTTGTCCTTAGCGGAAGCAGAAAGGATGTAAATACCGTCGTTATCCTTTGTATTTGCAATTGCACCCAGTATAACACTTGTACCGTCTGCGCTATCCTCAAAGCCAAAGGCTCTTGTGACATCGGTTCTTGTACCGTCAACACCTATTCTTTCAAGCTTATAGTTATGATCGCCGCCATAGTTGATGTCAGAAATAGCGATATTGATGTTAACATCTCCGCCATAAGCAACATCATTGTTTACGCCGGTTATTACAAGCTCGGGAATAACCTGATCGAGGTAGAAGGTGCTCTCTGTCTTGCGGTCTGCAACGTTCTTTGCGAAATCAGTATTATCAACTGTGAAGCTGAACATACCGTCCTCACTGAAGTATACCTTTGCAGTATGAACGTCTCCGCTGTCGCTCATGTTTGTGAGCTGCGGTCCGGGAACTGAGGTTGTATTGTCAGCAGCTGTTGCGCTGAGTATGTACTTGACCTCATCCCATGAGAAGTTGAGTTCCTTGACTGTGATCGTTGCGGTTCTGGGCGCAGCGTAGTAATTGCCGTTAAGTGCCGAGTTATTATCAAAGGAAATGCTTATCTCAGGCTTGGTCTGGTCCATTCTGAACTGATCGGGTGCAGGGCTTGTTGCCTTGTTGCCTGCCTTATCCTGGAACGACATCTCAAACTTGTAGTAGCCGTCCTCATGATAAACTATCCTTGCTACGTGAGTAGAAGCATCAGGATCTGCGGAATTCGTGCTGTGAGTCCATGATGTCATTGTAGGAACGCTCTTGATTCCGATCGGAATGGTGTTTTCAATCTTATACTCGAAATCTGCCGGGTCGAAGTTACGCTCTGTAACTGTGATAATGGCAGTTCTGTCGCTGTTGTAGTATTCGTTTCCTCCTACTATATTTGCCTGACCGCCCTGATATTCAACCTTGATAGTCGGTTTTGTGATATCAATATCGACCGTCAGATTGTAAGGATCGCTCTGGTTGCCTGCAAAATCAGTTGCAATAAGTCGGATCTTGACATTATTGCTGTTGAACTTGTTGCTGTCAACCACAAAGTTAGTGTCAAATGTATTGACATTGGTATTTGTGTTTTTAAGCGTGCGGCTTTCAGAGTATCCGGTGGTCGGGTTGGTGATTGTGTAATCCACCTTGTAAACACCGGATGCAACGCCGTTTACTACAGGATCGTAGACATTTACGTCTACACGTACATCGCCGTCATAGATATTGTTTCTCGGTGCCTTCTGAGGTGCAGCATTTACAACAGGCTTAACGTTTTCGTAAAGCGGATTCTTATCATCTACGATAATACCCTTTCTGTCGCTCTCTGTAGAGTAAACTGTGGTATTTCCGGAGAAGTCAATGGCCGTAAGCTTTACATAGCCCTTGAACTGAGGATCAACTCTGAAGGTGTAAGTCTGTGAGGGTTTCGGATCTGCATTGCCGGACTTCATATCAACGGTTCCGCTGAAGGATCTTGATCCGGTATTACCGATGCACTCATACTTGAGATATTCGATACCTGCTGTGCTGTCCTCAGCGCTGATTGTAACAGTTGTGGAAGCATTGTAGCAGCCATATGTAACCTTTGAATACTGTCCGAGGGTAAGAACATCGAGTACGATATCCATTACAGAACGGCTGAAGCTTATTTTAAGGTTTGTCGGTGCGGTATCGTCAATTACGAAATTGGATTTTGCAGGTTTCTGCTCGTCTGTGTTGCCTGCCTTATCCATCGTGAAGAAGTCGAATCTGCTGATACGGCTGTTTCCGGGAAGCCTTACGTATGTAACATACTTGTTGCCGCCGGCATTTGTCCAGCTGAAGCCACCGTCTATTGTTGTTTTATTCGTTGACTGACCTGTAATATATACAACCTCATAGTCTGCAATGTTATAGTTCTGATCTGCGCTGTTCTTGAAGTTATATTCGTCAACAGTGATAGTTGCTACAATATCAGAGGAATTGTAGTATGTCCAGTTCTTGTAACTCTGAACACCTGCTGCCGGCTTGTAGTCGATGGAGATAACCGGCTTTGTTGTATCAATTACAAATCTGTCGTCGATAAAGCTGTCACGAACACTGCCTGAAGCATCAGTTGCCTTATTGCCTGCAGGATCAGTAAATCCGCTGAACTTGACAACGAAATCGCCGTCGCTCATATGTGCGGTATCCTGGAAGGTGTACTTGAATGTATAGGTATTACCTGACTTTTGCCACTTATCTGCAGCAACCTTTCTTGATACCATATTTCCGGTTTCATCGCTTGTGATAGCAAAATCAATAAGAGATACAAGATCTTCGGCATTCTTGATACCGTGATCAGTTACTGTAACAGTAATTGTGCGGTTCTTGTCAAAGTAGGCAGCACCGTCAACTGTTTTACTGTTGTTATTGTCATACTCAACGTTGACAACAGGTGCAGTGTAGTCAATTACTATTCTGTCACGGGAATGACCTGTGAATTCAGCTCCGTCTGTATCGAGAGCCTTATGACCTACCTTATCATTGAGAGAATCAACGCTTACGGTATAGTCGCCGTCGGTATCGTCATTGGATTTGTCCTCAAATACATATTCAGCAGTAAATACGTTTGTTCCGTTTTCATGGTTCCACTTATCAAAGCTGATGGACTCACCGTGCTCATTTACGATACTGTAGCTGATGAATTCCTCGATCTCATCTGCGGAGAAGTTGTGCTCAGTAACAGTTACTTTGAGGGTAAGAGGATTGCTCTTATCGTTGAAATACTGATAATCGTTGTCTGTCTGATACCATTTGCCGTTATCGTTCAGGTACTCAACCTTGATAACAGGCTCAGTCTTATCAATTATGAAGGATTCAGTCTTTCCGAGATTACTGTTCTTTGCAGTGCGCTGTGCTCTGTCCTTAAGAGATCTGAATACTACTGTATACTTACCGTCGAAATCATCGTCTGTGAGATCATCAAGATCAACGCTTGCTGTATACTCGTCCGGATTTCTGGTTGCTGACCAAACGAGGGTGAGCTCATTGCCGTGCTCGTCCTTAATGCTGTAATCGATGTAGTCACCGCTGTTAAGATCGTCAGCTGTGAGGTTATGCTCCTTGATAGTGGCCTTAAGTGTACGCATCTGGTCGTAGTAGTAAACCGTGCTGTTCTTTTCAACGCGTGTTGTAAGATTTCCGTCGTGATCATCATATTCCCATGTAATCACAGGATCGGTGTTATCTACAACAAATGTTTCTGTCTTGCCGAAATCACTGTTTTCAGCTGCATTTCCTGCCTTATCAGTGAGGGATGTGAATACTACTGTGTATTCGCCGTCTCTGAGAAGTTCTTCACTGTCAGTGAACTCATAGGTTCCGACGAATTTATTTTCGCCGTTTTCCTTCCAGTCAAGCCAGATAACCTTGCTGCCTGCTGCAACATCAGTGCCGTCACTTGTCATTGAATAAACAAGGTATGCGCCGGTGCCGGTCTTCTCGATGTCGTCGAGAGTGAAATTATGCTCCTCAACATTAACAGTCAGCTTACGGCTGCCACTGAAGTACTTGTTATCGGGGCCGACGCCGTTTTCATCCTCGAATTTCCAGCTGATCTTCGGAGCCGTCTTGTCAATAATGAAGCTTTCGTTGTAGCCTATGCAGTTGTTGCCGATCATATCAGCGAAATCTGGAATATTTACTGTGAAATGACCGTCGCTTGCATCGTCATAATCCGTAAAGGTAACTGTGCCGACGAATTCATTCTTTGTGTTATCGGGCTGCTCCCATTTGAGCTGATGCTCACCCTTGGGTGTACCCTCTGTGATAATGTCTGAGAAGTTGTTCTTTACGTAGTCGAGATCGAAGCTTACTTCTGTAATCTTAATGGTAAGCGTGCGGTCGTTATCGTAATAATCAACTCCGTCAACTGTCTTCTTTGTGTTGTTGTCATACGAAACATTGAGAACAGGAGCATCGTTATCAATAGCGAACAACTGCTCTTTTGTTGTCGTAAAGTATGTTGCGCTGTCGCCGTCTGCTGTCTTGATGATATTATTTTCAGCAGTTACTACAAGCTTGTAGTATCCGGATTTCTTATCAGCAATGTGCAGTGTATAGCTGAGGTCAAGTGTCTTTGTCTGGCTGAATATTGCTGTGCCGAAGCCTGTCAGGCTGTAGCCTGAAACTGTTTCAACACCGTTTCCGATGTCATTGAACTCTGCAACGGACTGCCAGTTGCCTTGTGCCTTTTCAGCTGCGCTTGTAGCATAGAAGAGCTCTGCCTTTACGCTTCTGATACCGGGGTCTGCTTCTCCGTCAGCTCTTGCTGTCTTTGAAGAAACGTCGAACTTGACATCAAGTGTATTATCGCTGTTAGCAGACCAGTTTTCAGGCTCTGTAATAGTTACGAGCGGCTGGTTATCATTTTTATCCTCCATGGAAGCAATTTCCTTTGTCTGGGTTGATGCCTTTTCGTCATCAGTCAGCTGTGAAGGATCGATTGTTGTTGTATTGGCAGAATTTTCTGATTCGGTTCTGCCGATGTTATCAAGTGCCTTAACACTGATTACATAAGCAATGTTCTTGTCGAGCTTTGCTGTAGCAGTATAGGTATGACCGTTATCTTCTGTAGAGAATTCAAACTTATCTGTAATATTTTCCTCGCCGTTCTTAACGATTATTGATGAGGAATTGATACCGGAGATAGCGTCAGTTACTGTAATTGTAACTTCTGCTTCTGCGCTGCGGTACAGACCGAAGGTCAGTACCTGTGCGATAACATCGCTGAAGCTCTGACCGTAGCTGACCTTTACGTCAGCCTCGGTATCATCTACTGCAAAGTCTACTGCCTTCGCAGTAATGTCGGATTCGTTTCCGGTTTCGTCAACAAGCTTTGACGGTATGAAGTTGTAAGTAGCTTCGTCATCAAGCTCTACGCTTGCAACAGTCTTTCCGTCCTTGTCCTCCCATGTACCGAATGCATATGCCTTGTCCTTGGAATCTGTCAGACTGTAGGTGAACTTATCGCTGTCTGCATTGAGCAGTGCAGCATTTATGTGCTTGTCATTTACTGTTGCTGTAAGTGTTACCTTCTGATCGAAATACTGCATATCACCTGTGTATTCAGCTGTCTTTGAGAAGGTGAACTCTATTTCCGGATCTGTAAGGTCAATTTCAAATACGCTGTATGCATCAGTGCTGACGTATTCATTGTTTGCTGAATCCTTAGCAGAGTTGTTGGTGCTTGTAACCTTGATTATGTAGTAACCGCTTTCAAGTCCCTTCTTGGGAGCTACTGCAAGATCATAATCGCAGTCTGTTACCTTTGTTTCTGCAAAATCTGCATCTGTGCTGCTTGTTCTTGAAAGAACGAACTTCTCGTCAGCTGCTGCAGATACTTCCTTGCCGTTATCGGTAAAGCTTGCAGTCTCTGCCAGACCGTCAACGTTATAGCTGCCGTCAGCCTCTGCTGTCGGCTCCTGCTCGGTATAATAAACCTTTACATTGAGAGATCTGAGACCAGGATCTGCATCCTGTGTTTTGTTTATGGACTTGGTGTTGATCTTTGCCGTAAAGTCAGAGTTTACCTGATTTGCAGGAACACCGTCAATTGAAATCGCAGGAGCGGTTTCTGTAACAGCGATCTCCTTTGTAGTACCCTCGCTGGTCATTCCGTCGGGTTTAAGAACTCTTTCCGGGTTCGGCTCTGCTCTGTTGATGTTATCGTTTGCATCAACTGTCAGAACATAAGCAACATCTCTGTCGAGTGTTGCGGTTGCCTTGTAAGTATGACCGCCGTCATCGGTTGTAAAGTCAAAGCTGCTTGTTATATTAGCAGAACCGTTTTTAACCTTAATGCTGTCAGACTTAACACCTGCTGTTTCATCTTCAACAGTGATCGTTACATCAACATTCTCTGTGCGATATACGCCGAAGCTCAGCGCCTGTAGTATGCTGTCTGTTTCGTCTACGCTGTATGCAGTTGTGATCTTTGCCTCAGTGGAATCCACAGCGAATCTTTTTGCGTTTGCGCTGATATCCTTTGTGTTTCCGGTGTCATCTGTTATAGTTGCCGGTGTAAAGGTATATACATCCTCGCTGTCAAGCTCAATGCTTGCAACGGTTTTGCCATCCTTATCCTCCCATGTGCCAAACGGGAAAACACCATCACCGGAATTTGTAAGTGTATATACAAATTTATTCTTGTCGTTATTGAGGAGATCTGCATTTATATGGTTATCAGTGATTTCTGCAATAAGGGTAGCTTTCTGATCGAAATATTCTGTATTAGTATCATTGTCGGTATACTTAACACTTTCTTCGATCCTGAAGCTTACCTCAGGTAATGTGGTGTCGATCTCAAATACACTATAAGCGTCTGTGCTCTTATCTACATTATTTTTACCTGTTGCTTTTATAATGTAGTATCCGCTTTCAATACCCTTAGCAGGATCAACTGCCAGTGAGTAATCGCAGGACTTAACCTTTGCTTTTGCAAAGTCTGTATCAGTGCTGCTTGTTCTTGAAAGAACGAACTTCTCGTCAGCTGCTGCAGATACTTCCTTGCCGTTATCGGTAAAGCTTGCAGCCTCTGCCAGACCGTCAACGTTATAACTGCCGTCAGCCTCTGCTGTCGGTTTCTGCTCGCTGTAGTATACCTTAACGTCAAGTGCTTTCAGTCCGGGGTCAGCCCCCTGAGCTGCGCCGTCGGATACTGCATTAATCTTTGCAGTAAAGCTGCTGTTAACCTGTGCAGTCGGAACATCTCTTATAATTACTGCAGGAACATCGTCTGTAACAGCGATTTCCTTGACATTGCCGCCATCCTTCATTTCATCAGGCTTGAGTTCCTGAACGGGTGAGGGAGAATTTCTCTTGATATTGTCGTTAGCTTCAACTCTCAGACGATATGCTACATCTTTTCTGAGCTGAGCGCTTGCTTTAAAGGTATGTCCTTCATCAGTGGATGTGAAATCAAATTCGCTTGTAATATTCTCTTCGCTGTTAAACACCTTAATGCTGTTTTCGTCAACACCCGCTACTGCGTCTGAAACAGTGATATCTACGCTGATAACCTCATCCGAGGTGCGGTAAATACCAAAGCTCAGTACACTGAGAAGGTTGTTTGTGGGAGTAGATTTGTATACAGTTTCAATCTTTGCTTCTGTTTTATCAACTGCAAATTCTACGGACTTGTCGAGATTGGTTTCGTTGCCGATTCCGTCCTTAATGTATACTGCCTCTGCTTTGTGCCCTCCCTCTTCGGAAACCTCAACGGACGTAACGAACTTATCGCCGTCCTTTGTCCATTCTGTGGGGCTGACTTCATTACCGTCAAGCTTGTACTTGAAGTACTCGCCTGTCTGCAGCTTTGCAAGATCAAGTGTATCATCTGCGAAGCTGAATTTTACGGTAGCTTTGTCATCATAGATCTTTTTAGTGTTATCATCATAAACATTGCCCTCGCCTGAAACGTCAATGCCTACCTCAGCAGCATTTCTTTCAACATTAAATGTAAAGCTATCGTTTTCAAGCTTGTTGCCGGCATTGTTCTCTATATTTACTACGGCAGTGTATATACCGTTCTTGAGTGCTTTGGAAACATCTGCCTTATTGATCTTAAGGGTGTAATCCTGAGCTTCAACTGCAGAAGCGGAATATGCGCTGTTTGTTCCGGTAGTAAGTACGATATCGTATTCATTACCTGCACCTGCAGTTACGGAAGTACCGTCACATGTGAAAGAAGCAATTTTCTTCTCGGCAACAGCTTCCGCTCCGGAGTAAATGTCCAGGTTGAAAGAGTAAAGACCGATAACGCTTCCGTTTTTCTTGCCGGATTCTGTTTTAATCGGAATCTCAAAAGACGGCTGAGCAGAAAATGAAGTCGTACCGCTTCCGCTGCCGTAAACTGCTGACGGTCTTGTATCCGTTACAACAACCGGATAGTTTTCGTCTATTGAAATAGGCGTTATAGTTGTCAGCTCTGTAATTTCTTTGATTTTTTCAGTTTTTACGGTGTTTTCGCCCTTCATGAAGACTACTGTAACACCTGTATCAGCGTAATCGTCGCCGGTGGTGATATAATACTTGCCACCCTCGGCTGTTGCCGCCTTGCCGTTGATAGTAACACTGTCAAACGAAGCAGAACCCGGATCAGTGACGCTGACACCGATCTTTACATCTGTATTTGCATACAGACCGAAGGTAAGAACGTTGAGCAGCTTATCAAGTCCGCTTGTGCTCTCTTTCTTTTCAGCGGTGCACTCTGTCGCTGTGGGAGCTCCGTCACTTACAGCAACAGTTGTTTTCAGATCGAAGAGCTGACTTGTTCCGTAGCTTACCTTTGAGCCAAAGCCTATAGTCTTTCCGCTGACATCCTGAGGGATTGTATACTCGCTGCCGTCTATCGGAGTACTGTTGCCGTCTATTGTAACATAGTAGGAAACAGTCCTTGTACCAAAGGAGGAAAGTGAGTCCGGCTCAGAAACAGAAAGGGTAAGTGTATCTCCTGTATATGCTTTGTCAGAAGATGATGTTACTGTGAAATCAAGCGGAGCATCCGTTACGGTATCATCATTTGCCACAGCACCGTTTGTGTCAATCTTAAGAGCGGAGCTTGTGGTATCTGATGCCGCGAAATCTACTGAATATACATCATTTACGAATGTCAGTTTTCCGTTTTCATCCTGACAGAGATACTTGCCGGTTTCGCCGGTAATCTCGGTAAAATCTTCATATTCGGTTTCGGTGGCTGCCTCTTTTGTAGCCACTATTTTAGTCATTCCTTCACCAAGATATGAAATGAACTCTGAAGGTAAAGAACCTGCAGAAAGAACATACATACAGGTACCGTTTTCGCCCGGGAAGGAACCAAATTTATCATCAGGAACAAATGTAAATGTCTTTTCTGACAATGTGGCATGGGTTATTTTAAGATCAATCTTACTGTATGATCCATTAAAGAATATATAAGCGTTTTCATCCAGCAATAAAGGCTTATAATAAAGCTTTGCGCCTCTGTCGGGTGAAAAATATACTCCTGTGTCAGACTTATTAAGGGCTTTGTAGCTATCCCCATCCTTAGTAAACACTCCGCCGATATCTGTTCCGGTTTTATTGGTGACCGTAGCATAACTTGCAGATGCCTTGCTGAGTGTATTGACACCGCGCTGCTGGTTGCTCTGCGAAGGTTCACTTTCGACCGGAGCACCGATAACATTATACGGTGCCATAGCAGAAACCAAAGTACCCGTAAGCAAAAGTGCCAGAATTTGCTTGGCTCCGTTAGACAATCTCATTTCAGCTTTCCTCCCTTATACGTTTTCCTCTTACGCCTGCCATGCCGAATATCGTACGGAAATTAATCCCATTGACGATAGCTCGCATCTGCGCAGAGAATATTAATGTTGAAATAAAGAAATAGATCAGAACATCCGGCATTCTCTCCCCCGTAGCCACTGAAATGACGGTCATAATAAGGCTTAAAACAAAGACAACGTCAAAAACTGCAGCCGGTGTAGAGGAAAAGAACGTCAACAGTCCGGGTCTTCCTGCGGCAGACCTTTCAGATTTTGATGACTTTTTCCTCTGCTTTGAAGCCATGAAGAAAAACACATATCCGACGATCAGCCCGGCGTAAAAGACTGCGCCTTCAATAATAACAAGCGGATGCACACTGTCACCGGGTCCGGATGCTGTTATGAAAGGCGACAGCATAAAGACATAAGACGAAACAAACAGTGCAGCGATCGTTACAAGTAAAGATCTTTTTGCAGATCTCAAAACGACACCTCCCGATTATTCATGCAGCCACACACTGCTGCACATTTGTTGTTTTTTCATTTATAATTCCCGTCGGGCTTCCCACACCCGAGGAGATAATATCAACAGATGACCTCGTCCGTATGAATATGGATGATCTTCTGCAATATCTGAAATTCAGAACTGTTCATACCGCCGCTGAGTACGGTTGTTTCGGAGCTGTTATCCAGCACCGAGGTCTCCCCTGCTTCGGACAGAAGCGACGTTTCTGCCACTGCGGCAGCTGCACCAACGTTGAAGGCTGTCTGTGCAGCAGCTGCGGGAGCCTGATTCGGAAGCGCACCGGTCATTTCTGTACCGTCGGTACTTACTCTGTTAACACTTTGTACGGTGAACGTTGTGTTCTGTTCAGCCTGCTGCTGCATCTGCATAGCCATCTGGGCTGCAACCTGCGGCGGCACCGATGACGGAGCCTTGAAGCCCTCGTCAAGTCTTGATGTAAGAGTTTTTCCGTTTTGTCTGAGACGTCCGGTCTGGCTATTGGCCTTCTGCATCTCTTCAATGGTTTTCTTCTTCGCGCGTCCGGTTCTGATATTGAATATAAGTGGAATATTGAATACAAAAAACAGCACTATTGACAGCACAAAGAACAAACCACACAGAGCCAGGCAGACGTACGTAGCTATATTAAGAAATTCATTCATTCACTATCACCTGCCTGATCATTTCTTCCATATGTTTCTGTTATCTGCTGACGTGCCTTTCCAAGAGATACTTTTGCATCCGTGACACGCTTTCCGAAATCGCTTACATTATCAAACTGAAGCGTGGTTTCAAGCAGTTTCAGATCCTCCTCGATATTGTCGAGCAGCTTCGCCACATTACTTGCTTCAATGCCTGCAGCCTTGAATCTGTCAGCGCGGTTTACTACTTCACTTGAAACAAGTCTGCATACCTCAACGAGAAGAACCGACGCTCCGTGCTCCTTGTTTTCATAACGTGCATTTGCCTCTGCTGTTTCAAGTGCAAGCCAGTATTTTGCGTAATCAACTGACTGAGTTTTGCCTGTGGTCATATCAACCGAAGCTCTTGCTGAAACCATTTTATAGTAGCTTGCCACATCATAGAGTGCGGAAGCTGTTGTCTTATTGTCCTCTGAGCAATACTCCTTTGCCTTGTCCAGCCATTCAAGGCTGCTGTTCAGACCTTCCTGTTTATTTGAGCAGTTCAGAAAAAGGTTTGTCCCAAGAGGAAGAAATATCTTATCAGCAAATGTTTCATTATAATACTTGCCGGCATTGCTATCCGTAAAGTAAGATCCTGTTACATCCTTGAATTCCTGATATTCCTCAAGGTCATATGCTCTGGTTTCGCTGTCAGTAGTTTTATTGTTTTCGTTTTTGTTGTATGTAAGCGTTGCCCCTTCGAGAGACGCATCCTTGAAATATGAGTTCAAAAGTTCTTCAAATGCCTCTACTCTCGAATCATCGCATTCAATTGTTTTCTGCAGATATTCACGGTATTCCTTACGCTTTGTAAGGTCATTATCCGTCATCTGATAATCTTCTATTGCAACCCTTGTTTTGTCAAGAAGCTCCTGATAGTTCTGTGCTCTCAGGGTAGTATTTGCAAAATTGAAGCCAAGTGCTCCCACACCCATTACACCCGTAAGGGCTACTGAGGTCCAGAAAAGATTCCACTTTGTTTTCTGTGACTTTCTGCTTTCCTCTTCAAGATACTGAATATTATCCAGAGCGTACAAAAGCTCTGCACAACTCTGATATCTGTCGTTCGGATTGAGCTGAGTACATTTCAGAATGATCTGCTCAAGTCCTGACGAAAGCAGTGGGTTCCACTGACGTATCGGGTACATTTCGTATGGCGGTGTTGCCGGGTTATGACCCGTTACCAGATGGTACATTGTTGCACCGAGACAATAAATATCCGTTCTCGCGTCCGTCTGTCCCTGTCCGCCGAACTGCTCCGGTGCCGCGTAGCCTCTTGTACCGAGACAGGTGGTATCTGCAACGCTTGATGATTTGAATTCTCTCGCCGTTCCGAAGTCGATAAGCGCGATATTGTTATCCGGCTTAAGCATAACATTGGAAGGCTTCATATCACGGTATATTATTGCAGGGTTCCTGGAATGAAGATAGCCCAGAACATCGCAGAGCTGCTTGGACCACTCTATAACGTCGTCCTGCGGCTGAGCTCCGCTCGCCTTCAGCACGTCGCTGAGAGGCTTGCCCTGGATATAGTCCATCACTATAAGAAATGTGCCCTCTCTGTCGATAACATCGACGATGCTCGGCAGGTTGGGGTGATTCAGCTTTTTGAGCATGTCTGTTTCAGCTATAAGGTTCTGGCGCACAACCTCGTAGTTCTGCATGCCGTCTTTTCTGATCTCCTTAATAGCCCAGATCTTGTTTGCTCTTTCGTTTCTTGCCTGGTAAACGACGCTCATGCCGCCCTTACCAATGACATCAAGTATTTTATATTTTCCGTCGATTACTGATCCGATATCCAACATAATAAATCACACTCTATTCTGATCTTATTACAATGACCGAAATATTGTCTGTCTCCTGCCTGTACTTATTAAGATCGGTCAGATAGACAGCCGATTGCCTGAGCATTTCTGCACTTTGACGTCTTGCCGGGTTGAACTGCTCGAACATTTCCGCTTCAGTTATTATATGTCTGAAACCGTCCGAACAGAGAAGGTAAACTTCATTCGGTCTTACATCGTCATCAAAGAAATCAGGCTGAACAAACGAGCTTGCTCCTATACACTGCAGCAGCACATTCCTTTTGGGGTGGTTCATAGCCTCCTCATAGGTCATCCTGCCCGAATCAAGCTCTCTTTGTACAAAGGTATGATCCTTCGTCAGTACCGTGGTCCTGTCGGTGTATTTATACGCTCTCGAATCGCCTACATTAATTATATAGTACCTCGACTTGTAAATCAGCATAGCCACAAGAGTAGTACCGAGGCTGATTGATTTTTCTGCGCCGTAGGCTGCTATTTTTGAATTCATCTGTGAGGCGATATTTTCCCATGTTTTGAAAAGCTCTTCCTTATTGAAGCCGGTTTTCAGAGTCTGCGGGAAGTCCTTTTCAAACCATCGGAAATAAGCTTCAATAACTGAGGCGCTGGCGACCTCGCCTTTGGCAAGGCCGCCCATACCATCACAAAGAACGGTAAAAACTATTTCTTCATTTTCGTAACTCGCTTTGACGGCAAGCACAGAATCCTGATTCGTGCTTTTCTTTATTCCAACGTCTGTATGTGCGGTTATCAAAAATTTCAAGTTAATGCACCCCATTTTTTGAAGTTTAGCCCTTGAACTCGAATTCGATCAAGGAAATCTTAAGCTTATCGCCGTTCTGGATGAGAACCTCCTGGTTCGGTGTAAGCTTGTTGCCGTTGATGTATGTGCCGTTCTTGGAGCCCATATCAACAACGTAGCATCTGCCTGCTCTTACTCTGATCTTGACATGCAGACGGCTTACTGAGTTATCATCAGCTATGCAGTAGTCAACTCTGCTTCTTTCCTTACCGATTGCAAACTCAGGCTTATTGATGATGATCTTCTCGCCGCTCTTTGTATTAACAAGAACGCCTGACGGAATTCCTACTGTTGCACCGCCGCCGAGAACTGTTGTCTCACCTGCGCCGTCGCTGAGGACTGTTGTCTCGCCTGCACCCTGTGCCGGGTTCATCGGAGGCTGGTTGTAGCCGCCCATCGGAGGCTGCGGAGGAGCCATCGGGGGCTGAGGCGGAGCCATCGGAGGCTGAGGCGGAAGCTGAGGCTGAGTTGCCGGAGGAGGCATTGAGCCGGGATATGTGCCGGGACGTGCCGGAGGCGGAACGGGAGCTGCCGGAGCGGGCTTTTTCTTTGTAAGCAGTACGATCATAACGATGATCAGAATTACTACTACAACTGCAATACCAACAATTACAATGATAATGATCATGTTGTTATTGTTGTCTTCTGCAGGAACTACAGGCTTGCTCTCTTCTGAGGGCTTGCTGTCAAGAGCAGGCTTGCTTTCTTCAACAGGTGTGCTATCAATTGCGGGTTTGCTGTCCTCTGTCGGCTTGCTGTCAACAGCCGGCTGGCTGTCGGGCTTGCTGTCAACTACGGGAGCTACAGTACCGCTTGACTCCTCATAGGGGATACCGAAGTTGTTGCATACATCCTTAACCTTCTGGATCGGAACTGCAATGTAACCGTCATCCTTCTTTGTAAAGGTAAGAGCAACTACGTCGCCTGCCTCGTTAATAACAGGACCGCCGATAAAACCGTTGATCGGGTTGCTCATTGCAAACTGGATGAACTTTGTCTCTTCCTCGATACGTGTTACCTTACCTTCGTTGATAACTGTCTTTTCTTCGCTGATTGCGGAGCTGACCTCATCAACAACAACTACATCCCAGATGTTATCGGTAGAATAACCGATGCTGTAGATGGTCTGTGTGGTTTCAACTGCGTTGCTGTCGCCGAGTACGAGAGCCTTGTAGGTCGACTTTTCAAGGTCAATAGACTGAGAAAGCTGCATTACAGCAAACTGCATCTTTGTATCCTTGAACTTGCTGGTGGCGTCAACGTATGCGTCGCCGATCTTAACCTTGAATCTGATCTTGGATTCATCGAATACAAAGTTCTGACCAACATTACGAGTAAGTGCCTGCTCATAGTTGTAGCCGAGAATCTCTTTGCCTGTTACTACGGTCTGGCTGTTGATAAGGAAGCCTGTCATTGAGAGAACATGATACTGAGTCACGCCGTCAACATACAGACATTCTACCCATACAACGCCCTTTTCGTTTTCTTTGACTTCATCGGAAGCTGTTCCGGCTGCGGATGCGCTGATCGCAGAGCCGAAGACTGTAACAGCTGCCAGTGTCAGCGCCGTAACAACGGCAAACACTTTTGAAGCCAGTCTTTTTCTAAAGCCCATATAAAACATCCTTTCACTTTTGTGCAGGCAGGCCAAGGCTCCGGGGCACAGACTGACACAAATTTTTTATATCCAGAAGCTGTCGCTTCAAAGATCCGATAAATAATTCACTGCAGAAAACAGCAGTAAACACAAAAGATGCATCGAAAACCTTCAGAGAAAAATCATTTGTCGAAGCATAGTCCGGCAGAACCATAATCACAACTAATCCGGGACACACTCCGACAAGATTGAAATATTTTAAGGTTCACACAACCAATTATATTATTTCAGGAAGGATTTGTCAACCGATTTTGTCGATTTCAGCAGAAAAAAGTAGTATTCAATATGCAGCAAATTTCACATCCAAACCTATACAATGTGAACAAATAGTCGTCAGATTTGTCAAATATTTCACGATTCAGACGTGTAATTTTATCATTAATTCATTTTTTCCGCTTGTTTTTGTCGGATGAATAAATTCAGCTCACAAAATAAGGGGAGGTGCAGTGACCTCCCCAATGAATTCGATGAAAAATATTTCTTCACAGCTCAAGGCTGCGATAATAAGCCTGTCTTATGCTTCACGTTTTTATTTCTTTAAAACATTATTGCTTTACTGCCTGCTCATATTCCTTTTCTAAGATTTCCTCCCAGCTGATATCATATCTGTCCTTTTCATATTTATCCCATATCTCTGAGATAGACATCATACTGCCTGGAAACAAATAAAAATTAGTTTCATTGCAGTCTATTATCGGAAGATTATAGCTTACAACAATGTAAGACGGAGCTCTCCATGCTTTGTTTCCTCCATCCTGATATTCCTCCAGCTGAGGACACACGAGCCACAGTAAAAAAACCACAAAAACAACAATCTTCGTTATACTCATGGCAATATCCAATTTAGTTTTATTTTCTTTTTCAGATACAGAAACGGATCCGGAAATATTATTTTCCACATTGCCCCCCCTCTCAATAGCATTTACATATTGAGTCATAGTCAATAAGTGTTCCATCAATCATATTGATACACTGTATTTTCTTATAGTCATCCATTCTGTTTTTAACGCGCTATTATCTACTCAAACGTAATCGGCGTAAATATTCTGTAAAGAAACAGTATAGTTATTACAACATCAATAATAAAAACTATGACGCTTATTACTATTGTAGTTTTAGACAAACCATTACTGCCTGCTTCATAACGGATATCACAGAATTTTTTAAGACCAAGAAACCAGAACGGAAACAACATCGTTGCTCCGCTTACTCCGACAAACATATCAAGCAAAAAAGCTAAAATGGTCAGGGATGCGAAAACCATGCTGAATATTGCATATAGTCTTATGTGTTTATCCTGAGAATTATTACTCATTGAAGTCCCCTACTTTCAACAATAATATAAAATCAAGTCACATCCGTTGCTACAATCGTAACAAAAACAAAAGGGTTTGTCAACATATTTCTCAATAATTATGAAATCAGTTCGTAACTCCGCTTAACCTGCAAAGTTCGATAAGCTGTTCGTAGGTTTCAAGAGTGCCTGCGCGGCGGCGAAGTTCTGCTGCTCCCTTCATCCCCTTGAAATACCACGCGGCATGCTTTCTTGCCTCGCGCATTGCGATCTTTTCTCCCTTGTATTCGCACATCATCCGTACATGCCGCAGCAAAACAGTTATTCGCTCGGCGTGGGACACCGGCAGCAACGGTCTGTCGTAACCGATAAGGCTGTTTATTTCGCGGAATATCCACGGATTTCCCAGCGCTCCGCGACCCACCATAACAAGGTCACAGCCTGTGTGCTCGTACATTTTAGCGGCATCAGCTGCACTTGTTATGTCTCCGTTGCCGATTACGGGAATCCCGACGGATCTTTTAACCTCGCGGATTATATCCCAGTCCGCCGGCGGTGCATACTGCTGTTCACGCGTCCTGCCGTGAACGGTTATTGCCGCAGCTCCGTTCTTTTCGCAGATCTGAGCAACCTCAACGGCATTTACACTGCCGCTGTCCCAGCCCTTTCGGATTTTTACAGTAACCGGAACATCCACAGCACTGCTGACGGCCTTGACTATTTCTCCGCAAAGAGCAGGATTCTTCATAAGAGCTGCCCCTGAGCCGTTGCCTGCAATCTTAGGCGCCGGGCAGCCCATGTTGATATCAATTATTTCCGGACGATACCGCAGAGAAAACTGCGCTGCCCTTGCCATTACATCCGGCTCATAGCCGAAAAGCTGCACTGCCGCCGGACGCTCCTCGTCAGAAAGCCCGAGAAGCTCTGCCGATTTTTCGCTGCCGTAGGTCAGCCCCTTCGAGCTTACCATCTCACCTACGACATATGCCGCTCCGAATGACACGCACAGCTCACGGAAGGCTCTGTCCGTCACGCCTGCCATAGGCGCAAGCGCGGCATATCCGTTTATTTTCACATTTCCTATTTTCATTTCTTCTCCTTATTTCAAGGCAATCAATACATTCGTCTGCTCACAGTGACCGTCGGGCATAGTTGACTGCCGGACCTTCACTTTATTATTTGCAATCTTTGTTATGTTCTCTCAGACCCGCACTCAGGGCAGAATTTTATTCCCGTTTCTTCAAACTTATATCCGCATTTCGGGCAGTAGGCGCACTTTCCGTCAGCCAGTTTCGAGGTATCATTCATGGGTGAGGGCTTGTATTCGCCGAAGGGCTTGTTCTTTCCGTCCTTATTGGCGTTCATCGCCTCCACCATAGTCATACCGATCATGCCTGCCATGCCCATCATGGGCGCCATTCCGGGAGAGCCCAGTCCGACAAAGCCCATCATCTCCGGTTGAGTATCATCGGGACGGTACATCATCGTGTTGCGCGGAGCCACCTTTGCGCTGCCGGGTACCTCTATCTTATCCAGCATATCCTTACGGGCGAAAACGGAGGTCGGCATACTCATATCGCAGACCATCATAGTCGTGGTCAGCTTATCGGGATAAACCCTGACATTTGTAAAGCCGCCGAAATCCGACCTGATAAGATCCTCCGGCACAAGATATACTGCCTCTTTATCATAGGTATAGCTTACGACATGGAATTTTCCGCCGCAGCCGATCCAGCTCAGGCTGTTACCCTTTATTATCATCGGATTGCCGCCTTCGCCGCTTGCTCTCCACTCTGCCCATTCGCCCTGAAGTTCATCGAGGAATTCATCGTCACGGATGATGATATTGCGGAACGCGTCGCCGTCCACCTTTTTCAGGGTGTAGAGGGTCTCGCCCATAATTGTGTAGTAATACAGCATTTTAAGCTCGCCGTCCTCCCAGGCAAGCTCCTTTATCTCGGTCATCATATTCCCTTCATAGTCACGGGAAAGGATATTGTTCTCAAGAGTAATAACGGTGCGCTCGCCGGCTTCAAGCTTATCCGCATCGTAGGAAACTGTAGTCTCAAGACGCTTGCCCTTATCATAGCCCCTGACCAATAGCTTGTCATCATTGAATTCGAGGTAGTAATGATACCCCTCCTCCCAGTAGCCGTTGAGTTTGTCTGAGTATTTCATATTTTGACCTCCTGACTGTATCATTTTATATTCGTACTGATATAAAGTGCTTCATTGAATGCAAAGTTCACATCCGCATTTTTGCACAAAATAGCGCAACTGCAACCGTGTCCGATTCTGTCTATTTCAAATCCATACATATAAAACCGCACAGGCTGTATCGGAATACCGGAATTTGTATATAACAGATCATTGCACGAGAAATCAATATCAGCCCTACCGATCAGAATCAATTGGTCATCTGCGCATGGTATTTTCGCAAGCAAATCCTCATCAAGCTCAATTTCGGAATACGTCACATTACCTCTGCGGACTCCCAAAACAAAAAATGCTTCTTTCATTCAATTCTACACTCATTTCTGACTCGGATATTTTTCCAGAATTTGACCCGTTACATATTTTCGAGCTACCCTTGACTTTTCTTTATCCTGTCCCAATACGCCTTATACGCTTGCTCGTTTTTGTTGTCGCCTGGAACGTAGTACACTGCATCCCGTACCCCATCCGGCAGATATTGCTGCTCTACCCAGTGATCCGGAAAATCGTGCGGATATTTGTAGAACTGACCCTTTACAGCAGCGTCCGCACCGTCATAGTGTTTATTCTGCAGCTGTCTCGGGAAACCCCCGGCCTTTCCGGCTTCTATATCAGCCATTGCCGCGGCTATAGCCATGTAGGCACTGTTGGATTTCGGTGACTGAGCCACAAGAATGACCGCATCCGCAAGGGGTATACGCGCTTCAGGCAGACCCACCATAAGAGCCGTATCCACAGCCGCCTTGACAATGGGAATTATCTGCGGATTGGCAAGGCCTACATCCTCGCAGGCGCAGACCAGAAGCCGCCGGCAGGCAGAGGGAAGATCGTGTGCCGCAAGAATACGGGCAAGGTACAGAACAGCCGCATCCGGATCGGAGCCGCGCATGGATTTCTGAAAGGCGGAAAGCAGGTCATAATGCTCGTCACCCTCCCGGTCATAGCGCATGGCACTTTTCTGCGTTAGCTGTGACACGGTTTCGAGGGAAATATGTTTAACGCCGTCCCTTTCCGGAGTTGCATCAAATGACAGCTCAACCGCATTGAGTGCCTTTCTGACGTCGCCGCCGCATGCATAGGCAATATGCGCTGCGGTTTCCTCATCTACGTCAACCGGAACATCACTGTCCCCGGACAAAACGTCAAATCCGCGCCGCACTGCCCTGATAACGTCATCTTTTTCAACCGGCTTGAATTCAAACACCGTGCAGCGGCTGAGTATTGCCCCGTAAACATAAAAATACGGGTTTTCAGTGGTGGAAGCAATCAGCGTTATACTTCCGTTTTCTATATATTCCAGCAGCGTCTGCTGCTGCTTTTTATTGAAATACTGTATCTCATCCAGGTACAGTAGGATACCGTTTATTCCCGAAAAACCCGACAGCTCCTCAAAAATAGCCTTAATGTCGGCAGTTGAGGCTGTCGTACCGTTAAGCTTTCGCAGGGTTCGGTTGGTCTTGCGCGCAATAAATGACGCCAGTGTCGTTTTGCCGACGCCCGAGGGGCCGTAAAAAACCATATTGGGAATGTGCCCGGATTCAATGATATTTCTCAGCGGTCTGCCCTCATCAAGAAGATGGTGCTGACCAACAATATCCTCAAGTCTTTCCGGCCGTATTCTGTCAGCAAGCGGTGTATCCATATTCCATCCTCCGATCAAAGCTAATTCCGCATCATCTGAACTGATTATATCAAATATTCCATCCGAAATCAATATCCACAAAAAGTACCAGAGAATATGGCATAGAATAACACTGCCGCGATACCGTTTTTTATTCTTTCATTAATAATACTTTCGAAAAGCAAAAAGCGCTGCCGTAGTAAGCGGCAACGCAATTTTAAGTATTATTATGAAAACTGTGAAGAAAATCATTATTATCGCTGTGGTGGCGCTGCTGCTCGGTTGCGGTCTGTGGGTGTTTATTCATTTCTTCTGGGAGTTCGGCTCCGGCGTCAAGGCCGGCGAACTGAATCAGGTTGTTTACAAAGGCTGGATCTGGAAAACCTATGAAGGCAGGCTCATCATGAGCGGATTCAAAAACGGAAAGAACGGGGGCGGGCTTCAGAGCAACGAATTCTCTTTCTCTGTAGACAAACATGCCGAAGGACGCAAAGCCAACGGAGCCGCTTATTCCGTGGCAGATTCGCTTATGCGCTGCAGCGGAAAAAACGTGCAGGTAAAATACAAAGAGTTCCGCGGCGCGCTCCCATGGCGCGGAATACAGAAATTCGTGGTCTATGACATCCTGTCCGTAAGCGATCCCAATCCGTTCAATACCATCCCCATAGACGCCGGCGAATGACAACTCTCATTCTTGCAGTTCTCCTGCAGATACTCGCCTCCCGGCCGCAGCAGCCGGAAGGCCGTCTTCTTACCATGCATGACGCTGTGCTCGGACGCAGCCTGTACCCCGAAAGCAAAGCCTGGCATTGGGAAGGAAACGATCTGAAAGAAGGGCGTGCACCGGCACAGATCAGGAAATGGACGCTGCCTGAAGAAGACGCGGAAGGCATAGTGATCGGTCAGAGCGTTTCCCGCAACGAATTCGGAATAAAGGAAGGGGTATTCCCCTCCCCGTCGGGAAAATACCTCGCTGTTTACCGCAAGGACGAGAGCGCAGTATCCCAGTTTCCGCTGCTGGACATAACTACCCGCACCGGCAGTCTCGTGTCAATCCGTTATCCAATGAACGGAATGCCTTCCGAAAGGATCAGCCTTCTGGTGTGTGACACGACAGGCAACGTCATCTCAACGATAATTCCTTCTGAATTCAGCGAAGAACGCTATCTTACGTGCGTCAGTTGGAGTCCGGACGAAAAATACATCTTCATACAGGTTCTCGACCGGGAGCAGCATCACATGGTGCTGAACCAATACAGGGCTTCGGACGGCACCTACGTCCGCACCATCCTTAAAGAAGAGAACGACGCCTGGGTGGAGCCGCAGGACCCCCTGCACTTTCTCAGGGGCCGATATGAATTCATCTACCGGACCGACAACCGCGACGGCTACAAGAACCTATATCTCTGTGACACTGTAGGTAACGTGCGAAGGCTTCCCACTGCTTATGCCGATATTCAATACGTCGCCGATGACGGTCGCCACGTGTTCTACACTTCCGCCGAAGTATCCCCTGTCGAGAATCATCTGTTCTGCATTGATGTAGGAAGGAAGCCTGTGGCAAAGACCCGTTTCGGGGGGCCAAGACGGCTCACCTTCGAAGAAGGCTGGCACCGCATCAGCATGAACGCTGCGTGCACCCGTTTTATCGACAGCTGGAGTTCGTTCAACGTCCCCGGCAAAGTTGCGGTCAGTTCCACCGACGGAAAACACTCCGAACTTCTGTTCGAAGCCGGCGATCCCCTATCGGGATATGCTTCCGCAGAAGTTGAAATGGGTGCCGTTCCTTCCGCAGACGGAGCCTTCCCGAACTACTACCGTCTATACAAGCCGCTGGGTTTCGACCCGGCAAAAAAATACCCTGTAATAGTTTATGTATATGGCGGGCCGCATTCCCAGATGGTGCAGGACACGTGGCTGGGCGGAATCAGGATGTGGGAAATGCTGATGGCACAGAAAGGATATGTGGTTTACGTGCAGGACAACCGCGGTACTTCGAACCGTGGTGCAGCATTCGAAAAGGCCATCAACCGGCAGTGCGGGCAGGCCGAGATGGCCGACCAGGTCGCCGGCATCCGGGAGCTGATGAAACAGCCCTGGATAGACAGGGAGCGCATTGGGGTGCATGGCTGGAGTTATGGAGGGTTCATGACCATATCTCTTCTTACAAACTATCCCGAAATATATAAGGTAGGAGTCGCGGGCGGCCCGGTCATCGACTGGAAATGGTACGAGGTGATGTACGGAGAACGATATATGGATACACCCGAAACGAACCCTGATGGTTTTGCCCTGACCTCCCTCATCGGCAAGGCTGCATCTTTGAAAAGAAAACTTCTCATCTGCCAGGGTGCAATCGACAATACCGTGGTCTGGCAGCACAGCCTCAATTTCGTGCAGGAGTGCATAGAGAACGGTGTACAGCTCGACTACTTCCCCTATCCACGCTCCGAACATAACGTTTTCGGGCGCTGGAGAGTGCATCTCATGGACAAGGTAACCGACTATTTCGATTTATATTTATGAAAGAATACATTGAAAAGAACAAGGAGCGTTTCTTCGAAGAGTTGTTCTCGGTTCTTAGGATTCCTTCGATAAGCGCCAAGGCTTCCCAT
>ONAX01000077.1 GCA_900315875.1 uncultured Eubacteriales bacterium
ACTGCACTCAAACTATTGAACCGCCGTGTACCGAACGGTACGCACGGTGGTGTGAGAGGTCGGCTGCTCAATTAATGGGTAGCCTCCTACTCGATTCAGTGAATTATAAAGAACAAAAAAGCAGATACTATTCATGCGATAATTATTTAAATCATCTGGAGGTTTTGATATGGCACAAAGGGTTGGAAAGAGAACGCTTCGCATGGATACACCCGTTTCAATCAGATCCAGCGCAGGTGTAGCAGGACATAAGGAAGCTGAAGGACCTGTCGGAGCGGATTTTGATGTAACATACACAGACGATACTCTCGGAAAACCTTCCTGGGAAAAATCCGAGAGCGCACTGCAGTATGACGCAGCAACGCTTGCACTGGCAAAAGCCGGTGTCAGCCCTGAGGATGTCGGCGTTATGCTTGCAGGTGACCTTCTTAATCAGTGCATCGGATCAACCTTCGGTCTGCGTTCACTGGGAATACCGTTTCTCGGTCAATTTGGTGCATGCTCGACAATGGCTCAGACAATGCTGCTTGGTGCTTTACTTGTTGATACCGGCTGCACCGATTCAGCGCTTGCCGTCACAAGCTCTCATTTCTGTTCTGCTGAAAGGCAGTTCCGCCTTCCTATTGAATACGGCGGTCAGCGCGCACCCACAGCACAGTGGACAGTAACCGGGGCAGGAGCAGCCCTGATCGATCGAAGCGGGTGCGGATGTCTTATAAAATCAGTTACGATAGGGAAGATATGCGACCTGCAGATTCAGGATGTCAATAATATGGGTGCAGCAATGGCTCCGGCGGCTGCCGATACAATAACGGCATTTTTGCGCGACAGCGGATCATCCCCGAGAGATTTCGACATGATACTTACCGGTGATCTCGGCTTTATCGGTTCCGATCTTCTCATTGATCTTATGCGTCAGGAGGGCTTTGACATTTCAGACCTTCACGCTGACTGCGGTAAAATAATATTTGACCGTGAACGTCAGGATGTGCATGCCGGTGGATCGGGCTGCGGCTGCTGCGGATCTGTATTCTGCAGTCATATAATGAAAAGGCTCCGGAGCGGAGAGCTAAAGCGGATACTGTTTGTTGCTACAGGCGCATTAATGTCTCCCACATCATCACAGCAGGGTGAAAGTATACCAGGTATCGCACATCTGATAGAGCTTTCGTGTTGATGCAAAGGAAGCTTTTGTACTGCCGCAGCTTAAGTTTATATAAATTCAGACAAAATATCATGAAAAGTAGCCTTTATACTTGACTTTTTCGACATTTTGTATTAAAATTGCATTCGTGGAAGTTTGTCGTATAAATTACGGCGTCCTGATACACTATGTACTTTTCGCCCGAAAGGGTTACAATAAAGCGCGGCGGCGCAGGAGGTTTATTTATGAGCAAAGTGTTACTCGAAGTTAAGGACATTTTTGTAAATGTTGAAGAGAAAGAAATTCTGAAGGGACTGTCTCTGTCCATCAATGAGGGCGAGACTCATGTCATTATGGGACCCAACGGTGCAGGTAAATCCACTCTCGGTCATACCCTGATGGCAAACCCGAAATATAATCTTCGTTCCGGCAGCATTATCTTTGATGGTAATGACATTACTAAGGAGCCCACAGATAAGCGCGCAAAGGCTGGTATCATGCTTACTTTTCAGGATCCTATACCCGTACCGGGTATAACTCTCGGAAGCTTCGTCAGAAGCGCGATTGAGCAGCGTACCGGCAAGCGTATACGCATCTGGGACTTTAAAAAGAGTATGAAGAGCACCTTGGAGCTTCTTAATATGGACGAAAGCTATACCGAACGTGACCTCAATGTAGGTTTCTCCGGCGGTGAAAAGAAAAAGGCTGAAATATTCCAGCTGCTTATGCTTTCACCGAAGCTTGCAATTCTCGACGAAACTGACTCCGGTCTTGATGTAGACGCTGTAAAGACAGTCGGCGCCGGAATTCGTGCATTCAGGGAGCAGGGGGGAACGCTCCTAATAATAACACACAGCACAAGACTGCTTGATTCTCTTGAAGTTGATAAGACACACATTCTTGCCGACGGCAGGATAGTAACAACAGGCGACCGCAGCCTTGTTGATGAGGTCAATACAAACGGCTTCGAGTCCTTTATCAGCTAAGGGGGAAAGAGGAATGAAGGAAAAAACATTTGTCGATGACATAGACGAAAGCATATATGATTTCCGTTATGATGAAGACGAAAACGATATGCTCGATCGCGGAATAACTCCTGCGATCATTAATGAAATTGCGGACGAAAAGCATGATCCGGACTGGATGAGAGCCTTCCGTCTTCATTCACTTGAGCTTTATTATAAGCAGAAAATGCCCGTATGGGGTCCATCGATTGAAGGGCTTGATATGGATCAGATCGTCACCTATATCCGTCCGAAAGCAAGGATGAGAAACGACTGGGGCGATGTTCCGGACGATATCAAAAACACCTTTGAAAAGCTCGGTATTCCTCAGGCAGAGCGTGAGTCCCTTGCAGGAGTAGGCGCCCAGTACGACAGCGAAATCGTTTATCATAACCTTAAAGAATCCGTTGCAAAGCAGGGCGTTATCTATACCGACCTTGAAACTGCAATGCAGGATGAGTTCTACAATAAGATGATCCAGGAGCATTTCATGAAGCTTGTTCCTCCCACAGACCACAAATTTGCTGCACTTCACGGCGCTGTCTGGTCGGGTGGTTCATTCGTGTATGTTCCCAAGGGCGTACATGTTGATATACCCCTGCAGTCATATTTCCGACTCAACGCAGAGGGTGCAGGTCAGTTCGAGCATACTCTTATTATAGTTGAGGATGACGCTTATCTTCACTTTATCGAAGGCTGTTCTGCACCGAAGTATTACGCAGCAAGCCTGCATGCCGGCTGCGTTGAGCTTTTCGTAGGCAAGCGTGCAACACTTCGCTATTCTACGATCGAAAACTGGTCCAAGAATATGTATAATCTTAATACTAAGCGTGCTCTCGTTGACGAGGGCGGCAAGATTGAATGGGTCAGCGGATCATTCGGATCTCATGTTTCTTATCTGTATCCCACAAGCGTTCTTAACGGCGAGGGGGCGAGGAGCGAATTCACAGGTATTACATTCTCCGGCGCAGGACAGGATCTTGATACCGGCGCAAAGGTTATCCATAATGCTCCGAGTACATCCTCCTACATGAATACAAGATCAATTTCAAAGGGCGGCGGCGGTAATACCTTCCGTAGCGAGGTCCGTGTCACTCCTAAAGCAAAAGGCAGCAAAAGCTCAGTCTCATGTGCATCTCTTATGCTTGACAGCGAGTCACGTTCCGATACAATTCCTGCAATGGATATCCGTACAAAGGATGCTGATATCGGACATGAAGCTAAAATCGGCAGAATCAGCGACGACGCTGTTTTCTATCTCATGAGCCGAGGCCTGTCAGAGGAAGAGGCAAAGGCACTCATAGTTTCAGGCTTTGCTGATAATGTCAGCAAAGAGCTGCCAATGGAATATGCAATCGAAATGAACAACCTGATCCGTCTTGAAATGACGGGCAGCATAGGATAAGGGGGACGGCATGAGTACTATGGAAATAAAAGTTAATACGCTTTCGTCTCCGACAATGAGCAGGCTGAAGCTCAATAATGCGATCATGACTGTTTCCGCTCCGGAAAGCATAGAAAAACCGAAGCTTACCGCCGCTGACGGGATCATAACCGGAACCCGGGCTTATTCCGGCGAGGATGACAAAGAGATTTTCGGCAGCATAAAGGAGCATGTCGTCAGTTTTTCAAAGGACAGCAATCTTCTTGTTGCTGAATATAAGATTTCTTCCGACAGTACAGCAGATGCCATGCTTATTGATGTAGCTGACAATACTTCTGCAACTGTAGTTGTAAATTATACTTCATCCGTAAGAAAAGGCTGCGGATTCGGCGGTTTTAAATTCAGAACAAAGCTCGGAAAGAATTCATCGCTCCACATCGTTCAGCTTTCAATCCTTCCCGACGGTACATTATATACTAATATTCAGGGCGACTGCGGCGACGATAGTATGCTTAAACTTACAACTGTCTGTCTTGGCGCTTCAAAGGCATATATCGGAGCAGATTGCAGGCTTTCAGGCAAAAACTCCTCCTTTGACAGTGAAACCGCATATATTCTCGGTGAGGGTGAGCTTCTCGATATGAATTACAACTGTGATCACATCGGTAAAAGAACTCACTCACTTATCAAGGCTTCCGGCGTCATGAAAGCAGAAAGCATGAAGAACTCACGTCAGACTATTAATTTCATCAAGGGCTGCGCCGGTTCTATCGGCGCCGAAAGCGAAGATGTGCTCCTGCTTGATGATGATATCGTCAATAAGTCCCTGCCTGTCATTCTCTGCACGGAGGAGGATGTTGAGGGCGAGCACGGCGCGTCAATCGGTCAGCCTGACGAAGAGATTGTGTACTACCTTATGTCACGCGGACTTGATGAGCAGCGTATTCTTGATATGCTCAGCGCTGCAAAGATCCAGTCGGCTGCATCAAGAATCAGCCACAAACCGACCCTGGAGCTTATCGAAAACTACTTAGGAATATCAGAGGAATGAATATGACACTCAATGACAAAAAGGTCAAGGAGCTATTCCCGATTCTTTCGGGCAATATTGTTTATCTTGATTCGGCAGCTACCGCTCAGAAGCCGAAATGTGTTCTTGACGCTATTACAGATTTTTATCTTCATAAAAATGCAAACCCCATGCGCGGTCTTTACGACCTGAGCATTACCGCGACTGATGATTACGAGCTTTCACGAAAAGCCTGTGCCCGTTTTATCGGAGCTGCAGATGCGTGTGAAATTATCTTTACGCGCAACGCTACTGAAAGCCTCAACCTTGCGGCAGACTGTATTGGGGCTACGCTCACACCGGATGATGAAATACTTGTTGCCACCAGTGAGCACCACAGTAATTTCCTTCCGTGGAAAAAGGCATGTGAGCGCAGCGGAGCTTCAATCCGTTTTCTGGACTGCATGCCGGACGGTATAATGACGCCCGAAATGCTGAAAGCTGCTCTGACGCCAAAAACAAAGCTGTTTTCCGTAGCTCAGATATCGAACGTTTTCGGCAGGATAAACCCTGTTGAGGAATATGCAAAGATCTGCCACGAAAACGGCACTCTTATATGTATAGACGCTTCTCAGAGTGTTCCGCACATAGCTGTTGATGTTCGTAAAATAGACGCTGATTTTCTCGCTTTTTCCGGTCATAAGCTTTACGGCCCTATGGGTATCGGCGTGCTTTACGGAAAGAAAAAGCTTCTCAAAAAACTTCCACCGTTCCTGCGCGGCGGCGAAATGATCGATTACGTTTCAAAGGAACGCATAATATTTGCCGATCTTCCGCATAAATACGAAGCCGGAACCGTCAGCGCTGCCGATGCAGCAGGTCTGCGTGCGGCTATAGAATTTGTAGAGGGAATAGGCTTCGATGAAATTGAAAAGCGCGAGCTTCACCTTACAGAGCTTGCAATGGAAGGTATGAAAAAGATTCCTCATGTCCGTCTGCTTGGAGGATATACCCCCGGGGAGCATAACGGAATACTTACCTTTACTATTGACGACGTTCATCCGCACGATATTGCAGCAATGTTTGCAGCAGAAAACGTCTGCATACGTGCAGGTCATCACTGTGCTCAGCCCCTGCACCTGCTTTTGGGCATTCCTTCGACCGTCCGCGCAAGCATTGCATTCTATAATACAGACGAGGATATTGAAAAATTCCTGAGCGTACTTGCTACTATAAGGAGTCAGATGGGCTATGAATAATAAAACCTTTTATAATGAAATATTAACCGAACATAACCGTTTTCCGGCTCACAAGCATCCTATAGAGAATCCGGATTTTTCGATGGTGGGTGTCAACCCGAGCTGCGGCGATGATATTGTTCTGAATCTGAAGGTCAAAGACGGCATTATAACAGACGGCTCATACGAGGGCAGCGGCTGTGCTGTATCCCAGGCATCCGCAGATATCATGCTTGATCTTGTTATCGGACGCAGCATTGATGAAGCAAAGCACCTTGCAGATATTTTCATGCGCATGATAAAGGACAGCATTACCGATGAAGAGCTTGAGGAGCTCGAAGAGGCTGCTGCTTTGCAGGATATATCTCATATGCCATCCCGTGTAAAATGTGCTGTGCTTGGCTGGAGAACAATGAATGAAATATTCGATGACAGCGAAGAAGAATAATTTATTTAAAAAGCAGCTAGAAATAAAAGTATTAAAAAAGTCGGTGAACATAATTCATCGACTTTTTCCGTTTATTTGTGGGAATTAAGCTTTTTGAGCTTCAGACCCATTCATTTTACTGTATTATTGTACTGTCCCGAATATTCTGTCTCCGGCATCTCCGAGTCCGGGGCAAATATATGCGTCTTTATTCAGACATCTGTCAACCGCTCCTATGTAGAGCTGCACATCCGGATGTTTTTTTGTAAATGCTTCAATTCCTTCCGGTGCCGCGATAATACACATACATTTTATTCTTTTTCCGCCCCTGCGTTTTATTTCGTCTACAGCATCACACAGAGAACCTCCGGTTGCAAGCATAGGATCGACGACAATTACAAGCCTTTCCTCAATCTGCGGTGGAAGCTTACAATAATATGTATGGGGAAGATGTGTCTGCTCATCTCTTTCCATACCGATATGTCCCACCTTAGCGTTCGGCATGATCTGCAGAACTCCGTTTACCATTCCAAGACCTGCACGAAGTATAGGCACTACAGCCGGCTTCTTTCCGGAGATTACAGGCTGAGACGTCTCTTCAATCGGCGTTGTAATTTCGATATCAGTTGTTTCTATATCTGATATTGCCTCGTATGTCATCAGCATTGCGACCTCTTCCACAAGCCTGCGGAATTCACCCGTACCCGTTGCTTCCATTCGCATAACAGTAATCTTATGCTTAATAAGCGGATGCTCCATTATTTTTACATTTGACATACCTTAACCCTCCGTAGTTTACTTTATTTATAATATACTATTATAATATAACATTGTCAATCTACTTTCTTCTGAGTTTTCGAATGTAATCAGGAATCCGTCATTAACTTCAAATACACTGCAGCTAAAGTATCTGCGAAGAAAGATTTTTTAACCCACTATAGGTATTTTCATATCATTAAATAAGCATAATATCCCGAAAAACGATAAACCCATTTTTCCGCATTTTACCAACATAATAAATGAATGAATGACAAAAAACAGCTAATAATATTAACACAGGCATAAAGGGAATAAAAGGGTTCTGTGATAAATGCTTCGTACCGTGGTGCGGAGTGCATAGTTATCCTTCGCACCCGGTAAGCCTGATTATATAGATAAGGAGTGATAGAAAATGTCTAACAACTCAAATTCTATCAATGTCCCCGAAGCAAGACAGGCCATGGAAAAATTCAAGATGGAATGTGCAAGTGAAGTCGGCGTAAACCTCAAGGAGGGTTATAACGGCGATCTTACCTCCCGTCAGGCAGGTTCCGTGGGAGGACAGATGGTAAAAAAGATGATCGAGGCTTATGAAAGAGGTATGTAATCATTCTGATTGCAATATTTCAGCCTGAATATTATCTTTCTTCCCCACACGAACAAACGTGTGGGGAAGTTCTTGGTTTGCCCGAAATGGGCAGTAACTTGGCGGTGAAAGTCCGCTACACGCTTGGCAGTAGGAAGTGTTAGCTGATGGCAAGGGTGTCCATCGTGA
>ONAX01000065.1 GCA_900315875.1 uncultured Eubacteriales bacterium
CTCACGATGGACACCCTTGCCATCAGCTAACACTTCCTACTGCCAAGCGTGTAGCGGACTTTCACCGCCAAGTTACTGCCCATTTCGGGCAAACCATAAACAAACGCTACGATTTTATTTTCAATCGTAGCGTTTAGTTTTTTTCCTATTCGATTTTTAATTTTTCCGTTAAGAGCCTCACGCTTTCTCCGGGGCGGTTTTCTGATTATTCATATCATCTGCCTTTGTCAATGAAGCATTGTCATGTACCGATAACAGCATATGATGTCTTATGCATTTTCAACCAATTGTGCATCCGCTGTCTTCATCTTGTCGAGCTGGGATTTCTTCGGCGGGAGTATTCCGCGATAACGGTAGAAAATAAAGTCTATCAGCAGACCTGCAGATGCTATCAGTATAAGAATACCCGTATAACCGTTGCTGAGTATCATCGGGGCAAAGAAATTTTCCTTCGTAACAAGGATATAAACAGCCACACCGGCGACAATGACCTCAAGCACAAGTCCGATTATCATTCCGTAATAATAATTCATAAGGTCGCGCGAAATCATCCTCAGCTTCTTTACAACCCTTCTGGACAAAACAAACTCGTTTCCGCTGCGGCCGCTGCGTCTGCTGCGCGAGGAACGGTATTTTCTGAATTCGCCAGCCTTATGCTTGGAATACTGGAGCTGGCGGTATTTCTGGCGGATCCTTGTCATAGGTAGTACCGTCAGCAATGTAATCAGAACACATATAACATTCAGAAGTCCCCAGCTGTCGGTTCCGTCGTGACCGAAAACGTCGTGTCCGACTGCTCCACCCGTTGACGCCGCTACAGCCGGCACAACCGGAGCGCTATCTGACTTTTTTTCCGCCTGACAGAAAATTACGATTCGTCCGTTCGTTTCAGCACGCGCACAGGTGGAGAGAACAACAATCTTATCCACATCCTTCGGAGATACCGGGAGATATATTTCCGATCTGTGGCTGATATAGCCCAGCACATCGTCAAGCCCTGATGCCTTATCCTGAATGGAATAGACCTCCGATTCATATGCATTGGTTTTCATGCAGGCAAAAACGTTCAGCTTATACACGCCCTCCGGGGTTACAAGCTCACCGCCGCGGTGAGCCATGAAAAACTCCTCATTAGCGTATTTATCAATATCGCCGAACATAGCGCCGTTGTCCATGATATATACCGAAAAGCTTTCCGCCTCGAAGCTTACGTTTTTTTCTTTGTCCGTGGAAATGCCCGACTGTACAAGCTCAGGGGCGCTGTCGTCCGGGATATGATAAACATCAAATTCTGCGCCGCTTTTTGCAGCTTCGGCAATTGCGGGCGACGTCATGCTTACACTCAGAGGAGAGTTACCGGGCTCATAGACATTTCCCTGTCCGTCAAATACGGTTATATCATACGCAGCATAGACAACTCCTGTGAAGCCATTACTTCCGGCAGGGTACGCCTTAGCATATGCGCCTCGCGGCAGCTTTCCGGAAATACATATGCTGATATCGTCCCGTAAAAGAGCGGAATATGTTTCGTCGGTATAAACTGCAGCAAGGATTGAGGAGCCCACGGATGCAGCACTGCAGCATATCGAAACCATCGGAAGCATAAGTGCAAGCAGCAGAAGAAAAACAAGAAGGCTGCGCACAAAGCAGATATTCAGTTTTGATGTTCCATTTCTTTTCATGCACAGACTCCCCCTTTCTGATATCTCACTGTTTTATATTTTTTGGGTCCGATTATTTTAGCCGTCACTTTCAATTATATTCAGCAAAACCAGCTGATATCACTAAAGCAAACATAATGCACAAAAAATCCTTTTTGGTGTTGTACATTATAACACTCACTATTATGATAGTCAATTAAACAAAGGTCATTTTTATACCTGCAAAAGCATTTTTTGTCAAAATATAAAAATTTTTGATTTTAAACTAAATATCAGATTTTTTCACAATGAAAAATTTCCATTTTTTGGAACTCAAAAACCCACTTTCAACTGGGTATTACTATTCGCTTTTCCTTCCCCAAGTAAGCAAAAACTATGAAACTCGAGAGATTTTTAATCTTGACCCGCAGCTTTAATATATGCTAAATGTAAGATTTTTCGTGTGAATAATAATTCCGAAAAGAAAAATAAAAAATGCCGCAGAAGCTCATTCTATCGGCATTTTTTGTAAAATATTCAATTGAAAGATTTTTATAAGCACAGCTTATAAATCTCAGATAAGTGTTGGTTATTTAAAAACGCATCTGATTATGCCCTGTCTTACTGACAACTCATGCTTTTCTACTGTATGTCTGCAAACACAACCGCCGCAGACTCATTCATCAGCTTACGGGCTCGGATCTGATATCGTCAGACACCACAAGAAATGATTTAGCACTGTTTGCAATTATTGCAGCCACAAGCCTTGCAACATCCTCAGGGGATTCGGCAAGGTCATTGTCAAGCCAGTGCTGCAGGATACCTGCACTGCCGCTGAATATAAAAGCGTTATAATACTCCGTCTGCTTGCGGTTCATCTGCAGCTCGGCGCTTTCCCATACACTGCAGCATTTGTTGCCTATTAGCAGCTTCAACTTGTTAAAGAAGCTTATCTCCACATTGGAGCTGCAGAACATCCGGCAGATATCCTCGTTCTTTTTGAGAAATGTATATATTTCTTTCATGTACATGATTGCATCATTTTCGTCCGACGGCGTTGAATTATTCAGAACACCTTCGAATTCCACAAAGAATTCGTCCTCAATCTTGTGCAGCATATCGTAAATATCAGAATAATGCAGATAAAATGTACCCCTGTTAACATCGGCAAGCTCTGTCAGCTCTTTAACACTGATGGCATTTACCGGTTTTGTCTGCATAAGGGTCATCAGGGCTTCTTTAAGCTTTCTTTTGGTATTACGTACACTCCTGTTTTCATTGCCGCTTTTATTCATACTGCCGCACCTCATTTTCAACAATTAAACTTGCTTCTTTTGAATATTCATACTGAGCAAATATAAGGAAACATCAACATATACGCTCAATACAATGAATTATAGTTTAATTTTCAACATCTGTCAAGTACCAGAGTGAGAGTTTATAATTAATTTCACAAAAAAACTCAACGAATTCATCACAGCCTTCTGACCGGAAAATGCCGGAATCCGTCAGGGGCCGTGCATAATGGAAAGTGAATACATACTTTCACCTGTGACATAATTGAAAACAAATAAATACTATATCAAAAAGCCGATGGATCACTCAGAATCCACCGGCTTTTCCTTTGTTGCCGCTGTATTATCCCTTCACTTCGGCAGTATCCTGCAGTGCGTCAAATCCGGTTTCGCCGGTACGCACTCTGACAACATCCTCGACGTCGCTGATAAAGATCTTGCCGTCGCCGATGTGTCCGGTGTAAATAGCCTTTACAGCTGTATCTACTACTGTCTTGACAGGAACCTTGCATACAACTATATCAACCTGGATCTTCGGCAGGAGGTTCATTTCAACCTCTACGCCACGGTAATATTCAGTCTTACCCTTCTGTACGCCGCAGCCGAGAACCTGGGTTACAGTCATACCTGTTACGCCGATTTCAGACATTGCCGTATTGAGATCCGTAAATTTACTCTGCTTTGTGATAACAGTAATCCTTGTGAACTTCACGCCGTCAGATGTTGCAGCGGCATGCTCCTTCTTGTTAAGCGTGATCTCAACAGCCTTTTCAGGCGGAACATTGCCTTCTTCGAATTCCTCGCTGGTCTCACCTGTGAGAACCTGCGGAACGGGCATAAAGTCAGCATAAGAGCTTGAAAGGCCATGCTCAGTAAGGTCAAGACCTCTTACTTCCTCTTCCTTTGAAGCACGCAGACCGATGGTCTTTTTAAGAACAAAGAATACAACAGTCATAACTATTGCGGTGTATGCACCGATGCAAAGGATACCGAGAGCCTGCTTGCCGAGCTGTGTGAAGCCGCCGCCGTAAAGCAGACCAAGAGTAGCTTCATCCTTGGAGAAAATACCTACTGCGAGTGTACCCCAGATACCGTTGCACATATGAACTGCAACAGCACCGACCGGGTCGTCGATCTTGAGAACATTGTCGATAAATTCAACTGCAACTACTACGATGATACCGGAAACGATACCGATGATGATGGAGCCCAGAATATCAACTGTATGGCAGCCTGCGGTGATAGCTACAAGACCTGCCAGGGAACCATTGAGTGACATTGAAACGTCAGGCTTGCCGTTCTTGATCCATGTATAGATCATTGTTGCGCATGTTGCAACAGCAGGAGCAACTGTGGTTGTTGCAAAGATCTGAGCGAGCTGTGTCAGGTCTGTTGCTGCTGCGCCGTTAAAGCCGTACCAACCGAACCAGAGAATAAATACGCCGAGTGCGCCGAGTGTAAGGCTGTGACCGGGGATTGCGCGGGGCTTGCCGTCCTTTGTGTATTTACCGATACGGGGACCGACCATAGCTGCACCGATAAGAGCAGTGATACCGCCAACGGAGTGGATGCATGCAGATCCTGCGAAATCCACAAAGCCAAGCTGTGCAAGCCAGCCCTGGCTGTTCCATACCCAGCCAGCCTCGATAGGATATACAACAAGGCTGATGATGCCGCTGTAGATACAGTAGGAGATAAACTTTGTACGTTCTGCCATTGCGCCGGATACGATAGTAGCAGCGGTAGCACAGAATACGAGGTTGAATACAAATGATGACCATGGGAAATCATTGAAATTCGTAAAAATCTGCAGATCGGGCATACCGATAAGTCCGAACAGATAGTTTTCAGACATCATAAGACCGAATCCGAGGAAGATGAACATTACTGTACCGATACAGAAGTCCATCAGGTTTTTCATAATAATGTTACCGGCATTCTTTGCTCTTGTAAAACCTGTTTCCACCATTGCGAAGCCGCACTGCATAAAGAATACAAGCGCTGCGCCGATAAGATACCATATACCTATAGTAAATTCATTAGACTGCTGAACAGCCTGTGTCAATACATCCTGCAAATTAGCATCCATAATTAAAACTCCTTTTCAATCCTGCATAGCAGGGAATAGACAAGGCGTGCAGACCGGCCCCTGAATCAGGGGTAACCGATTTGCACGCCATTGTGCTGCTGGTTTTTATACGCCGAAGAGTATCTCGCCGTATGAGGGATAAGGCCAGTATTTTGCGGAGGTCTTGCGCTCCATTGCGTCTCCGAACTCCCTGAGCTGACCCATCAGCTCAAATACTGTCTTTCTGTAGTACATAGCCTCTGCAAGGCTGTCGCCCTTATACTTAGCAGCTTCGTCAACTGCACTCTTCAGCTCATCAGTTTTCTTTACGAAGCTTTCAAGTGTTTCGGACAGCTCACTGATAAGCGAGGTCTCAGCATATGTTGAAACTGCGTCCGAAAGCTTTTTCTTTGCCAGTGCCGACTCTGTAAGCGAGCCGACAAAATCAATAACTGCCGGGGTGATATTCTTTTCAGCCATATCGATCATTGTCAACGCTTCGATGTGGAGCTGCTTGCTGTAGCAGTCAAGCTCTATCTCATAGCGTGCACGGATCTCACCCTCGACAAGGATGCCGTTCTTTTCAAACAGGTCAATATTTTTCTTATCAACGAAATGAGCCATAGCCTCAGGCAGTGAGCGGTAATTGCAAAGTCCTCTTCTTTCTGCCTCGGCAACCCATTCCTCGGAATAGTTATCGCCGTTGAATATGATATTCTGATGCTCTGTGAATACCTTTCTGACAAGCGCCTTGATTGCTGCATTGAGATCATCAGCAGCGGACAGCTCATCATAGAACTGTGACAGCTCCTCAGCTACCATAGTATTGAGCATGTAGTTCGGGCAGCCGATATTGAGTGATGAACCGAGTGCGCGGAATTCAAACTTGTTTCCGGTAAATGCAAACGGAGAAGTACGGTTTCTGTCTGAGGTATCCTTCTTGAAATCTGCAAGGACGTCAACGCCTGTAAGCATATCGGTCTTTCCTCTGCTGCAGTAATCTGTTCCGTCAATGATGGACTGAACGAGAGCGCCGAGGTCATCGCCGAGATACATGGAAATAATTGCCGGCGGTGCTTCGTTTGCGCCAAGTCTGTGGTCGTTTCCTGCAGATGCAACGGTAAGTCTGAGCAGATCCTGATATTCATGCACAGCCTTTACAACTGCTGCAAGGAAAAGCTGGAACTGCAGGTTACTTTCCGGATTCTTTCCGGGATCGAGAAGGTTTTCGCCGGTATTGGTGGAAATGGACCAGTTGTTGTGCTTACCGGAGCCGTTTACGCCTGCAAAGGGCTTTTCGTGCAGCAGACATACAAGTCCGTGACGCTCTGCAACCTTTTTCATAACCTCCATTGTAAGCTCGTTATGGTCTGTCGCTATATTAGATGTTGCAAAGATCGGTGCAAGCTCATGCTGTGACGGTGCAACCTCGTTATGCTTTGTCTTTGCAAGTACGCCGAGCTTCCACAGCTCTTCGTCAAGGTCGCTCATAAAGGCTGCAACTCTTGTCTTGATGGAACCGAAGTAATGGTCCTCCAGCTCCTGACCCTTCGGAGCCGGTGCACCGAAAAGTGTTCTGCCAGTATATATAAGGTCGGGGCGCTTGTCGTACATTTTCTTATCTATAAGGAAGTATTCCTGCTCCGGACCTACGGTAGTAGTTACTCTTGTAACGTCCTCCTTGCCGAGGAGATGCAGTACCTTTACTGCAACTGAGCTGAGCTTTTCCATCGAGCGCAGCAGAGGGGTTTTCTTATCAAGAACCTCTCCGGTATATGAGCAGAAGGCTGTCGGAATGTACAGCGTTTTGTCCCGGATGAAGGCAGGAGATGTAGGATCCCATGTTGTATAACCTCTTGCTTCAAAGGTAGCGCGGATGCCGCCTGAGGGGAAGCTTGATGCGTCAGGCTCGCCCTTGATCAGCTCTTTGCCCGAGAACTCCATAATAACTGCGCCGTCGTTTGCCGGGCATATGAAGCTGTCGTGCTTTTCAGCGGTAATACCTGTCATAGGCTGGAACCAGTGTGTATAATGGGTACATCCCATTTCTACCGCCCAGTCCTTCATAGCGTTCGCAACGGCATTTGCAACGCTGATATCCAGCGGTTCACCGTTTTTGATCGTCTTTTTCAGAGCATTATAAGTGGTACGCGGAAGTCTTTCCTGCATTTTTCTGTCGCCGAAAACCATGCTTCCAAAAAGCTCTGTTACGTTTGCCATAATAATCTCTCCTGTCTATTCCCTTAGGATCTTTGTAATGACAAAAGGACGCCGTAAGCCCCATCGCTTACAGCGCCCTTGCTGTCGATGTCCGTAGTATACACCCCTTTGATTCATTTGTCAATACTTTTTTGCAACTTTTTTTATTTTTCTTGCAGTTCCCTGCGTTTTTATTTCCTTAAATTAAAGTTTTGCGAACGTTTATGAATAATATTTTAAGGAATATGCAATTTTCTCTTGACAATCCTGCATCGCTGCTTTATAATATCACTGTACTTCGCACAAACTTCAGGAAACACGAAAGGAAGATCATTATGAAGCAGTCAAACCCGGGTCTTTATGAACCGTCCTTTGAGCATGACAACTGCGGTATCGGCGCGGTTGTAAATATCTGCGGCATCAAATCGCACAAAACCGTTACAGACGCACTTACCATTGTAGAAACCCTCGAACACAGGGCAGGCAAGGACGCCGACGGAAAAACCGGCGACGGCGTAGGTATTCTTACTCAGATTCCGCACCCCTTTTTTGTAAAGGCAGCGCGCGAGGCAGGTATTGAGCTTCCGGGCGAACGCGATTACGCAGTGGGAATGTTTTTCTTCCCGCAGGGAGAGCTTCAGCGCAACCAGGCACGCAAGATGTTCGAGATTATCGCCGAAAAGGAAGGTCTTTCGGTTCTCGGCTGGAGACGCGTTCCGGGTCAGACAGAGGTAATCGGCAAGCGTGCGCTTGACTGCATGCCGGCTATTGAGCAATGCTTCATCCGCCGTCCAGAAAACGCAGCACGCGGACTGGATTTTGACCGCAGACTGTATGTTGCGCGACGTATATTTGAGCAGAGCAACGAAGATACATATGTTGTATCACTTTCAAGCAGAACCATAGTATATAAAGGAATGTTCCTTGTAGGCGATCTGAGACTTTTCTTTACCGATCTGCAGGATGAGGATTTCATTTCCGCAATCGCAATGGTACATTCACGTTTTTCAACCAATACAAACCCCAGCTGGCAGCGCGCTCATCCTAACCGCATGATCGTGCATAACGGCGAAATCAATACAATAAAAGGAAACGCAGACAAGATGCTCGCACGCGAGGAAACAATGCAGAGCGAACACCTGAAGGGCGACCTTGAAAAGGTAATTCCTGTAGTAAACACAGAGGGTTCTGACTCCGCTATGCTGGACAACACCCTTGAATTTCTGGTAATGAGCGGCATGGATCTGCCTTTGGCAGTAATGATAACCATTCCTGAGCCATGGGACCGCAACCACACCATGAGCCGCCGCAAGAGAGATTTCTACCAGTACTACGCAACCATGATGGAGCCGTGGGACGGCCCCGCATCAATTCTTTTCTCAGACGGCGACGTAATGGGAGCCGTTCTTGACAGAAACGGTCTGCGTCCGTCACGTTACTATATTACTGCAGACGGCTACCTTGTTCTTTCATCCGAAGTCGGCGCACTTCCGCTTCCGGCAGAAAACATCGTAAAAAAGGACAGACTCCGTCCCGGCAAAATGCTGCTTGTGGATACAGTAAAGGGACGCATAATCGACGACGACGAGCTGAAGGAATATTACGCTTCACGCCGCCCTTACGGTGAATGGCTTGACAGCAACCTTGTACGCCTGAAGGATCTGAAGATTCCGAATGTCAAGGTTGAGGAGCACCACGGAGAAGAGCGCAAGAGACTACAGAAGGCGTTCGGCTATACCTATGAGGAAATCATGAAGGAAATCCTCCCAATGGCGCAAAACGGAGCAGAGCCCATAACTTCAATGGGAACCGACACTCCTCCTGCTGCACTTTCCTCTCAGCCTCAGCCGCTGTTCAATTATTTCAAACAGCTTTTCGCACAGGTAACAAATCCCCCGATAGACGCTATCCGCGAAGAAATTGTAACCTCAACCACAGTATATATAGGTGAGGACGGAAATATTCTTGAGGAACGTCCGGAAAACTGCAAGGTCATCAAGGTACATAACCCGATCCTGACCTCGACTGATATTCTCAAGCTCAAGAATATGCACGTTAGCGGCTTCAAGGTTGCCGTTATTCCGATACTTTATTATAAGAACACACGCCTTTCAAAAGCTATTCAGAGACTGTATATCGAAGCCGACAAGGCATATAACGAGGGCGCAAATATCCTCATTCTTTCCGACCGCGGTGTTGACGAAAACCACCTTGCAATACCGTCTCTGCTTGCCGTATCGGCACTTCACCGTCACCTTGTCGTAACAAAGCGCAGAACCTCCCTTGCCGTTATTCTCGAAAGCGGTGAGCCGAGAACAGTTCATCATTTTGCAACCCTTCTGGGCTTCGGCGCAAGCGCAATCAACCCCTATCTGGCACAGGAAACCATACATCAGCTGATTCACGAAGATCTGCTTGACAAGGATTACTATGCTGCGGTAAACGATTATAACGATGCGATCCTCCACGGAATTGTAAAGATCGCCTCCAAAATGGGCATTTCCACTATACAGTCCTATCAGGGCTCACGTATTTTCGAGGCTATCGGCATAGGCCGTGAGGTTATCGACGAATACTTCACAGGCACAGTAAGCCGTGTCGGCGGCATCACAATGCGCGATATCGAGGTCAATACAGACCGCATGCATACAGCAGCATTCGATCCGCTCAGACTTGGCACGGATGCAGAGCTTCCGAGCATCGGCATTCACGGCTTCCGCAGCGGACGTGAGGAGCACCTTTATAATCCCCGTACAATCCACGCACTGCAAAAGGCAGCACGCACAGGAGATTATGAACAGTACCGTGCTTATTCAAAAATGATAACCGAGGAAATGGGCACAATGAACCTGCGTTCACTTGTTGATTTCCGCTTTGCTGAAAACGCCGTACCGCTTGACGAGGTCGAAAGCGTAGACAGCATTGTACGACGTTTCAAGACCGGTGCTATGTCCTACGGTTCAATATCTGAGGAGGCTCACGAGGCTCTCGCAATTGCAATGAATACCCTGCACGGAAGATCGAACTCCGGTGAGGGCGGCGAAAGCCCCGAGCGCCTTTCAACAAAGGGCAGCAAAGAGGACAGATGCTCAGCAATCAAGCAGGTTGCATCCGGACGTTTCGGCGTAACCTCGGAATACCTGAATTCCGCAGATGAAATACAGATAAAAATGGCTCAGGGCGCAAAGCCCGGCGAGGGAGGACATCTTCCCGGCAGGAAGGTTTATCCCTGGATCGCAACAACACGTCATTCCACTCCCGGTGTTGCGCTGATTTCTCCGCCGCCGCACCATGATATTTATTCGATAGAGGATCTGGCACAGCTTATCTATGACCTGAAAAACGCTAATTCCGGTGCGCGCATTTCCGTAAAGCTCGTTTCCGAATGCGGCGTAGGAACAGTTGCAGCAGGCGTTGCAAAAGCAGGCGCAGGAGTAATTCTTATTTCCGGCTATGACGGCGGTACAGGCGCTGCTCCCGGAAGCTCTATCCATCACGCAGGTCTGCCGTGGGAGCTTGGCCTTGCAGAGGCTCATCAGACGCTTATTCAGAACGGTCTTCGCAGCCGCGTAGTTCTCGAAACAGACGGCAAGCTCATGACCGGCCGCGACATTGCCGTTGCAGCAATGCTTGGCGCAGAGGAATTCGGTTTTGCTACAGCTCCGCTGGTAACTCTCGGATGCGCTATGATGCGTGTATGCAACCTTGACACCTGCCCCTTTGGAGTCGCAACACAGAATCCGGAGCTTCGTGCACGTTTTACAGGAAAACCGGAATATGTAATCAACTTCATGCGCTTTGTCGCACAGGAGCTCAGAGAATACATGAGCAAGCTCGGTGTACGCACTGTAGACGAGCTTGTCGGACGCACGGATCTTCTGAAAATGAAGGACAACCGCACCATTCGCGAGCAGCACATCGACCTCAGCCGCGTACTGGACACTGATATATTCGAGGAAGTTCACTATAACGAAAAGGACGGCTACGACTTCCAGCTCGCTTCCACTCTTGACGAATCGGTTCTTATGCCCGAATTTGCAGCAGCACTTAAAAACGGTCAGGCTCATACATCACACCTCAGCGTAAAGAATACCGACCGTTCCTTCGGTACGGCGTGCCGGCGGTCAGAGCTTCGGCGCATTCATCCCTGCAGGCGTTACGCTTGAGCTTGAAGGCGACAGCAACGACTATTTCGGCAAGGGTCTTTCCGGCGGTAAGCTGATAGTTTATCCGCCTCACGATTCAGTATTCAAGGCACAGGAAAACATCATAATCGGCAATGTTGCCCTTTACGGCGCAACAAGCGGCAAGGCATTTGTAAACGGTATCGCAGGCGAGCGTTTCTGCGTCCGTAATTCAGGCGCTGAAGCAGTAGTCGAGGGCGTAGGCGACCACGGCTGTGAATACATGACCGGCGGATGCGTTGTCGTTATCGGCAAAACAGGCAAAAACTTTGCCGCAGGTATGTCCGGCGGCGTAGCATATGTTCTCGACGAGGAAAGCGACCTGTACATGAAGCTCAACAAGGAGCTTGTACATGTTTCCGAGGTCAAAGAGAAGGCAGATACTGACCGTCTGCGCAGAATGCTCGAAGAGCATCTTGCTGCGACAGGTTCAGAAAAGGCAAAGGAGATCCTCTCACGCTTTGCAGAGTATCTGCATGAATTCAAGAAAATAATCCCCTACGACTACGAGCAGATCACTGCGGAAATCGCAGAGCTTGAGGGCAAGGGACTTTCCGCAGAGCAGGCAAGAATTGAAGCCTTTTACAGCCTGACGGGACAGAAATAAGGAGGAGCAGCAATGGGAAAGCCAACAGGATTTTTGGAATATGAAAGACAGGATTCTCCTGCAAAGGAGGAAAAACAAAGAATTCTTGACTATAATGAATTCCATACGCCTCTTTGTGAAAAGGATCGCCGTCAGCAGGCGGCACGCTGCATGGACTGCGGCGTCCCCTTCTGTCAGGCAGGTATGACGGTCGGCGGCATGATCGCCGGATGTCCGCTTAATAACCTTATCCCCGAATGGAACGACCTCATCTATCGCGGAGCATGGGAGCTTGCGTATGAAAGACTCAGAATAACCAATAATTTCCCGGAATTTACCTCTCGCGTCTGTCCTGCACTGTGCGAAAAGGCTTGCACCTGCGGTGCACTGGGAGATGCAGTAACAGTAAGGGAAAATGAATATGCCGTTGTCGAGCGCGCCTATGCCGAAGGCTATGCGCATGCTCGTCCGGTTGCGACCCGTACCGGAAAGACCGTTGCCGTAATCGGCAGCGGCCCTGCAGGTCTTGCAGCAGCTGACCAGCTCAATCGCCGCGGCCACAGCGTGACTGTATTCGAGCGCTCCGACCGTCCGGGCGGTCTGCTTATGTACGGTATACCAAACATGAAGCTCGAAAAGACAATAATCGAGCGCCGCATACGCATAATGGAAGAGGAAGGAATTGTTTTCCGCACGGGAGTTAATGTCGGCAAGGATATCAGTGCAGATGAAATACTCTCTCAGTTCGACCGTGTTGTTCTGGCATGCGGTGCTTCTAATCCAAGAAATATCAATGCTGAAGGACGCGACACGCATGGTATATATTTTGCTGTGGATTTCCTTAAATCAACGACAAAGGCTCTGCTCGACGGAACACTTCAGTCCGGCGGATGCATCAGCGCAAAGGACAAAAACGTCATTGTAATCGGCGGCGGTGATACTGGCAACGACTGCGTGGGTACCTGCGTCCGTCACGGAGCAAAAAGCATACTCCAGCTTGAAATGATGCCGAAGCTTCCCGACACACGCGCAGAAAACAACCCCTGGCCGGAGTGGCCCCGCGTATGCAAGACAGACTATGGTCAGAAAGAGGCTGCAGCACAGTTCGGCTGCGATCCGAGAGTTTACGAAACTACCGTAAAGGAATTCATCTCTGACGAAAACGGCGCTCTATGCGGAGCAGTTCTCGTAAAGCTGCATCCGGAGCGCGACGAAAAAAGCGGCAGGATGATGATGATACCCACGGAAGGTACAGAATATACCGTTGACGCTGAGCTTGTACTGATAGCAGCAGGCTTCCTCGGAAGCGAAAGCTATGTAACAGATGCGTTCAAAACTGAAAGAGATGCACGCACAAACGTTGCAACCGAAAATGGAAGCCACCTGACAAGCACTGAGCGCGTATTCACAGCAGGCGATATGCACAGCGGTCAGTCGCTGGTAGTAAGAGCAATCCGCGACGGCAGAGACTGTGCCGCAGAAGTTGACCGCAGTCTTATGGGTTATACAAATCTTTAATCTGCAAATGAAAAATACTTCTATTCATATAACAGAATAAACAAATTCAGCACTTTCCGGGATAAATTTATCATGGAAAGTGCTCTTTTTTACTTGATATTGTGACAAGATTAAAATATAATATAATAAAGAGTTTCAGTATTTTGTGCCGGAGCCCGAAGAATCTTTATTAATGATACTATTCGGCACGCTGAATCATCCTTCCGAAAGAAGGATACCATTATTATTTTCTACAGGAGTCGATTACTATGACAATCAATACCAAGAAAGACGGAAACGAAATGACTATTGCAATTTCGGGCAGGCTGGATACATCCACTGCTCCAAAGCTTGAGGCTGCCATAAAGGATGATATCGGCGGCATCCGTAATCTTATTATAGACGTGAAGGATCTGGATTACATATCCTCAGCAGGTCTGAGAGTCCTTCTTTCGACGCAGAAGATAATGAATCAGCAGGGTAAAATGAAAGTCGTAAACGTAAATGAAACCGTTATGGAAATATTTGAAATAACAGGCTTTACCGATATTCTTACAATCGACTGACATGCCTGATTATTAAAACCGTTGTCGCAGTAGTACGGAATGCCGTCCTCAAAATTTCAGCACCGCATTCTGCTGTGTACTATAATGGTATTATGGCAATAAATACGCCTACGGGGAAGTGTCATTTATGGACAAAAAAATCACACTCAATGCTACAACTGATAATCTTCACAAAGTACTTGAATTCATCGAAGAATATCTGGATGATGCCGGATGTTCAATGAATGCAAAAATGCAGGTCGATATGGCTGCAGAGGAAATCTTCGTAAACATTGCACATTATGCATATGAAGACGGTAAAGGTGACGCAACTGTATGCGTCAGTCTTTCAGACAATCCGAATGAAATAACCATCACATTCATCGACAGCGGTATTCCGTATAATCCGCTTGACAAAGCAGACCCGGATATTTCCCTGCCTGCTGAAGAAAGACAGATCGGCGGACTCGGAATATTCCTTACAAAAAAGCTGATGGACGGCCTTACTTACGCATATGAAAACGGACAGAACATCCTTACAATGAAAAAAGGACTTTGAAATCAATGAAAAATAAAAATTCAACCTCCACAAAACCAGTCAGTTCCGACATTATCGATGAGGTATACGAAAAGCGACGCAAAGCACGCCGTTTTCAGCTTATGGTAGTCCTCGTCATACTGGTACTTCTCCTCAGCATAGGCAATGCAGCTTTCAGCGTTTTTCTTTACACAAGTTCAATAAGAGATGAACGTATAAAAATGGCTGACGGAACAGCAAGCCTTGCTGCGACATTTATTGATACCGAAAAGGTCGATAACTACCTTGAAAACGGTAAAACGGAACCGGGCTATAAGGAAACCCAGGATGTCCTGAGGAATATTCTACGCAATGCAAACGGAGTAACATATCTTTATGTCGTGAAGATCGACGAAGACGGATGCCATTTTGTTTTTGATACAGATACCGAAGCCGAGGGCAGTCTGGAAGCCTATGAGCCTGGCGAGGTTATCCCCTTTGAGGATGCCTTTAAACCATATCTGCCGGCTTTGTTTGAAGGCAAACCGATAGATCCCATTGAATCCAACGACGTCAGCGGATGGGTCATTACAGTATATCATCCCGTATATGACAATGCCGGCAAATGCGTATGCTATGTTGGAGCGGATGTTTCCCTTGACGATGTAAGCGAAAGCATTACGCATTTTCTTATACGTGTAGTTCTGTGGTCAGCACTGTTCCTTGTGCTGATACTGTCCGTTGCTGCGTGGTTATCGCACAATTACCAGAAAATCACAGAATGGGAAGCACTTGCAGAAAAACAGGAGCAGAGCAAGCAGCTTATCCGCGAGATAGTTACAGCATTTTCAAAAACAGTCGATATGAAGGATAAATACACAAACGGTCATTCCTTTCGTGTTGCAAAATACACAGCCATGCTCACAAAAGAACTGGGCTATGATGAGGAAACCGTTGAGAAATACTATAATATCGCACTGATGCACGATATCGGAAAGATCGGTATCCCGGAAGAAGTTCTGAACAAGCCCGGAAAGCTTACAGATGAAGAATTCGCAATAATAAAATCACATACTGTATTGGGCTATAATGTGCTAAAGGATATCGGTATAATGCCTGATCTTGCCGAGGGCGCAGTTGCTCACCACGAGCGTCCCGACGGAAAAGGATACCCCAAGGGGCTGAAGCAGGACGAAATACCAAGAGTAGCACAGATTATTGCTGTAGCTGATACCTTTGATGCAATGTATTCCAACCGTCCCTACAGAAAGCGCATGAATTTTGAAAAGGCAGTTTCCATCATAAAGGAAGTTTCCGGAACACAGCTTACAAGTGATGTTGTTGATGCATTTCTGCGCCTGGTGGATCAGGAACATTTCCGTGCTCCGGATGACCACGGCGGCGGCACTACTGAGGATATAAACAATATCCGCAAAAAATTCGAAAACGAAGATAAAAACGAATAAATTTGTACAGGCACACTGCGCCACCCATGCAGGCAGGAGTGAAATAAAGCATGCATTATAAAACAGTAAAGGGGATACTTTCATCATCAAACGGGATGAACCTGTACCGTGGTTGCCAACACGGATGCATTTACTGCGATTCACGAAGCAAGTGCTATAATATAGATCATGCATTCGAGGATATTGAGGTTAAGGAAAACGCCCTGGAACTGCTTGAAGACGCACTGAGGCGCAAAAGGCAGAGATGCATGATAGGAACAGGAGCGATGACGGACCCGTATATTCCTATTGAAGAAAAGCTTGAATACACAAGACGAGCTCTCCTGCTGATAGAAAAATATGGCTTCGGGATAACTGTACATACAAAATCAGACCGTGTCCTGCGCGACCTGGACATATTAAAACGGATTAACAACAGCACCAAAGCTGTAGTACAGATGACGCTGACAACCGCAGATGAAAAGCTTTGCAAAATTATTGAACCGAATGTCAGCACAACAAAGGAAAGGGTACGTGCACTAAGAATCCTTCACGACGAAGGGATACCTACGGTAGTCTGGCTGTGTCCAATTCTGCCGCTTCTGAATGATACTGAGGAGAACATCAGTGAAATACTGAATATGTGCATAGATACCGGGGTACGCGGAGTATTATGCTTTAACATGGGACTTACCCTTCGCGAAGGAAACCGCGAGTATTTTTACCGACAGCTTGACAGGAGCTTTCCGGGGCTGAAAGAAAAATATATCCGAATGTACGGAAACAACTATGAAATAAACAGCCCGAATGATGTGCGACTGATGGCTCTTTTCAGAGAAACATGCAGAAACAACGGTATAATGCACGATCATAGACAGATTTTTGCATACCTCAACCAGTTTGAAGATAAAAACGAAGGACAACAGTTAAGCCTGTGGGATTGATAGTATATTCCCACAGGCTATAATCATTGACGCAAATATAAAAAAGTAAAGATCCTGTCGATTACTAGACAGGATCTTGTATCTGGACCAACAGGGACTCGAACCCCGGACCAACCGGTTATGAGCCGGTTGCTCTAACCAACTGAGCTATTGGTCCATATAGATTTGACCGCCGAAATATCGACGGTCAAACTTGGCTCCCCCAACTGGGCTCGAACCAGTGACATCATGATTAACAGTCATGCGCTCTACCGACTGAGCTATGGAGGATCATAAATGTTGGCATCTTCCTATTTTCCCAGGACGTCACCATCCAAGTATCTTCGGCACTATCGAGCTTAACTTCCGTGTTCGGCATGGGAACGGGTGGAC